>CAMOCU010000068.1 GCA_946610835.1 uncultured Clostridia bacterium
CTGGAGAGACGCCACAAAGGGAAAGCAGAGAGGCATTTTTTCTTTTGACGATCTGGCCGCCATCAAGATCAAGGAACTGAAAAAGCGCATCTATACGGACGTCGAGTTCATGAAGCCGTGGAAAATGCGGGAATGCATTTACAAGGACGTGGGCGAGTACGAGTATCTGTATGAGGGATGGAAAGAGCTGAACGTGGGCGACCGCTGGGGACGCAACGGCTGGAGCGCTTTTTTCAAAAATGATTTTACACTGCCCGAGCGTTTCAAGGGTAAAAAAGTCACGCTGAACGTCTACTTCGGCGGCGACTCGCTCGTTTCGCTCAACGGTGTGCCGTATCAGGGTCTTGACCCGTTCCGCAACAGTATTCTGCTGACCAATTGCGCCGAGGGCGGCGAGCATTACGATGTGGACATCGAGTCCTACTTCGTCTGGCACTCCGACGAGCCGGAGACCAAAACGCTGGCCTGTTCCTTTATCGCGTGTGTCGATCCCGAGATCGAGGAGATTTTCTGGGACTTTAAAGCGGTGTTTAACGCGCTGTTTATGCCTGTGCTGGATACATCTCTGTGCGAACTGATCCGCGCAACGCTCAAAGAAGCGTTCCATCACGTCAATTTCGACCTGCAGGGCGAGGCGTTTGTCGAAGGGCTGCGCCGCGCGCAGAAGATTCTGCACGAAAAAATCTACGAGTGCGACAAATTCGCATCCATCGGCAATCTGGCGCTGGTGGGCAACTCCCATCTGGATATCGTGTTCATGTGGGCATACAAGGAGTATGTGCGCAAGGTCGGCCGTACCCACGCGACAATGCTTCGACTGATGGAGCAGTACCCCGACTTTGTCTTCTCCCAGAGCACAGCCGTCACCTACGAGGAAATGCGCAAAAACTTCCCCGTTCTCTTCGAGCAGGTCAAGCAGCGCATTGCCGAGGGACGCTGGGAATACGTCGGCGCAATGTGGGTGGAGCCGGACTGCAACCTGATTTCCGGTGAATCTTTCGTGCGGCAGCTGCTGCACGGTGTGCGCTACGCGGAAAAGACATTCGGCGTAACGCCGAAAACCTGCTGGCTGCCGGATGTGTTCGGCAACAGCTGGGCCATGCCGCAGATCATGAAAAAAGCCGGCGTGGAATACTTTGTGACCCACAAGATGGGTATCTGGAACGATACCAATCCCTGGAAATACAACACATTCTGGTGGGAAGGCCCCGATGGTTCGCGCGTGTTCTCCATTGTTCCGCCGACCCACTTTATCGGCACGGTGGAGCCGGATTCGCTGAAGATGAACTGGCAGCGTTATTCGGACAAAACGACCATCGGCGAATCCATGTATTGCTACGGCTGGGGCGACGGCGGCGGCGGCGTCGACACGGAAATGCTCGAGTATGTCAAGCGTTACAAAAAGTTCCCCGGTCTGCCGCAGACGCAGGTCAGCACGATCGAAGCGTCGCTCGCACGCATGAAAGCGAACGCCACCGAGGACAATATCCCCATTTGGAAGGACGAGCTGTATCTGGAAGAGCATCGCGGCGTGCACACCACCAAAGCTATGCTTAAAAAGCTGAACCGTACATGCGAAAATCTGTACCGCGAGGCGGAGCTGTACAGCAGCATCGCTTCGCTCTACGGGTATGCATATCCGCTCGACGCGCTCAACGAGGGCTGGATCCAGATCCTGACCAACCAGTTCCACGATTCTCTGCCCGGTTCGCACATCACCGAGGTGTTTCATCAGCTTTGCGCGCTGTATGACGGCGTGATCGCCATCGGTGAGCGCGTGCGCGACGAAGCGCTGGCGGTGATCGCGTCCCATATCGGCGGCGTGGCCGAGGGCGGCAAGCCCTTTGCGGTGTTCAATTCGCTTGGCGCTCCGGCAACCTCCAAGGTGGAGCTGCCGTACCGGGACGCAGCTGTGTTTGATGCGGACGGCAACGCCGTGCCTGTACAGGCGTACACCAAGCTGAACGGCGAAAAGGTTCTGGTCTTTGTGGCCAAGGACGTTCCTGCCGTGGGATACAAAGTGTATTACACCAAGCCGCACGCCGTGCCCGAGGCGGCGGAAGTGACCGGCGGCGTTGTGGAAAATGCGCAGTTCCGTCTGGAGTTCGACGAAAATGCGGAGCTGTCCTCCATTTACGACAAAAAGAACGAGCGCGAAGTGCTCGAAGGCAAAGGCAACGTGTTCCGCATTTACGAGGATCTGCCCGGCAAGTACGAAGCGTGGGATATTGTGGCGACTTATGTGGACGTCCAGTTCGACACCGATCCCGGCAAAATTGAAAAAATCGTGCGCGGCGATGTGTTCACCTGCGTGACGGTGGCCAAAAAGATTCTCAAATCTTTCGTGCGGCAGAACATTCTGCTTTACAACGATCTTGACCGCATCGACTTCGACAGCTACATCGACTGGCAGGAGCGCCGCAAGCTGCTGAAAGTGGGATTTGACACCTCTGTGTATGCCCACAAGTATACGCGCGACATTGCCTATGCCACGATCGAAAACAGCAACTATCGCCAGAATCCGTATGATGCGGCGAAGTTTGAAGTTTCGGCGCACAACTTTATTGATATGTCCGAGGACGGCTACGGCCTGTCGATCCTCAACGACTGCAAATACGGTTTCGAGGTCGACAAGCAGCGCATGATCGTAACGCTGCTCAAAGGCCCGATGAATCCGGATCCCGAATCCGACCTGGGTGAGCATTACTTCACCTATTCGCTTTATCCGCATGCGGGCAACTGGAAAAATGCCGGCACGCTGATCCGCGGACTGGCGCTGAACAATCCCATGCACGCCGTGGAACTGACGGCTGAGGGCAGCGACAAGAGCGGTTCCTTTATGTCTGTGAGCGCGGACAATGTGACGCTGGAAGCGGTCAAAAAGTGCGAGGACGAGGACGCGTACATCGTCCGTCTGGTCGAAAAGACCGGCGCTTCCGCCGACGTGACCTGCACGCTGTTCGCCGACGTGGACAAGGCGTTCGAGTGCAATCTGCTCGAGCGCGAGGACACGCCGTTTGCCGCCGAGGGCAACACGCTGCGTATGCGCATCCGTCCCTTTGAAATCAAGTGCTTCAAAGTGTTCCTGAAAAAATAAACGATACACGGCCGAACAGGCTGCGCCTTCCTGCACAGGGGCGGCACAGCCTGTTTTGCGTTTTACGCTTTTAACGGAAAGAGAGGACGGTTCCGCCGGCCGCCTTTATAAACCGAGCCGAAAACGTCCGCTGCCGGATGTTTGCAATTCAAGCGCTGATATGGTATAATCAAAACAGTTTTTAAAGAGGAGGCACACGCGTGGATACTCTCAACAGTTTGCAGGATCTGGAGGGCTTGGTTGTCAATGAGGAGGAGAGCACGATCCTTCCGGATCGTTCACAGTATCGTAAACACTCCAAAACGATCGCCGCGGCGGTCGGATATCTTCTGGGCGTGCGGGAAGATTTTTTGAAGCTGATTCTGGAGGATGAAACGCTGTACGCACAGCAGCGCGAAAGATGGCTGGCGAATCCGTCGGCAGCCGCGATCCGCAGTCTTAACAATATCCGCAGCAACCTCATGCTGCACTTTAAGGAAGTCACCCGGGATATGCGTGTGACCTCCGCCAATTACAGACCGCTGTACAAGATGGAGTATTTTGAGGAGGATTTCAAAGCGCTTGAACGTCTGGAGATCCGGATCTATATTTCCAACGCCGACGTAAACGATTATTTGCGGCGCATCAACGCGGAGATCGGCAAGCGTATCGACGCTGTGCGCGGCCTTTTCCCGGACTGGGTCGACTTTCGCCACATCCGGCTGATGTTCAACATGCCCCAGCCTGTGGAGGAGGAATCCAAAAAATTTCAGACGCACCAGAACTGTTACCCCTACAAACGGTATTTTTACTGGATCTACCCGGAGGAACTGGGCAACATTCTGATCACCGACAACAAGCTGCTGCAGGTTGTCTATTACAACGCGGGCGATGTGTTTTTGGACGAGAACCGCGTGATCGACGCGAGTGATCATGTTAAAAATACGATCAGCGAATTTATTCAGCGCGGCGAAAAGATCCAGATCTTCGTCGATGGGGAAAACGTCGATCCGTACAGTTTTGCCGCCGCGATCTACGATCTCAAAGAGCACGAGATCGAAAAAATCGACAAGATCGTTGTGTATTACGACGATGTGTATTCCTCGCGTGCATGGCTGATGCTCAAGCATTTCACATTTGATATCGACGTTGAGGCCATTCCCGTTTCCCGCATCAAGGAGGAAAAATCGCTGGTTGACCACAAACTGGTTGCCGGCATTTCCAAGGCGTTCTACCGCGACGGCGTTACGTCGTTCATTCTTGCGTCCAGCGACTCCGATTTCTGGGCGGTCATGGAGGATGTGGAGGCCAATTATCTTGTGATGGTCGAGCGCGAAAAATGCGGCACCGACTTTAAAGAAGTGCTGCGCAAGAACAATATTTTTTATTGCTATATGGACAAATTCCAGATTCCGCAGGAGGATCGCTTTTTCAAAACCGTGTTCCGCAAGGAGCTGGAATCCGTGATCGAACGCACCTATCCGGTCTGCAGGGCGAAGGCATTGCTGGATGAAGCGCTTTCGCAAAGCTATGCGGAAGTGTCCGAGGGCGTGTACGAAAGTCTGTATAACCGATACATCAAGGGATTGCACCTGACGCTGGACAAGGATGGCGCGCTGCGCGTGACGATTCCGGAATAAAAAAACAGAAAAAAAGAAATCACGCGCTGCCCGGCCATGCGATCCGGGCGGCGCGTGATGCGTCATTCTGTGCAGAATCCGGGCAGCGTCCGCTGTCCGTCTCCTCCGATCCCGCACAACATTCTATATCTGCCGTGCAGCGCCTCCAATGCCGCGACGCTGCGCGCAGAATGAAAAAATCTGCTTGGCTCAGGAAAGAGCACCGATAAATACTTTGAACCATTTTCTTATGATGTTCCACAGAACCATTGCCCAGTACAGCAGGCGATATTGAAAGTCGTTGCGGAATTCGATGTTTTGCGTCGCGCTGACGATCTTTCCGTCCACAGTGATCGGGTGATCGCTGCTGTCCATCAGTACGGCGTTGACTGCAACGACCTGACTGTCTCCGGATGCTGTAATCGTGATGCACATGCCTTCCTTGTGATAGGTTCTTGTGGTTGTTCCGGCGATGGTGTAGTTCCATTCTACGCGGCAGCCCTCCGGCGGGTTGATGATTTCGGCAAAAAGCTTGACAGAGGTTCCGTAAGCGATGGCCGTTTCTTCCGGCGGCAGTATGCGCAGCGCGGGATCTGTTACAGGTTTCGGCGCATTGCGGAATACATAATACCACCGCGAAAGAGAGTCGTTGTATTGTACCAAATTTGTTGGGCAAGAAAACACATCTGCGCTTCCATGCTGCACAAAAGCCACGACAGGCAGCGTGGCATTGTTAACGTCGAGCGATTTCCAGACCCAGTTCGGCAGACCTTCGGCTGAATCCATATTGATGCCGTAGACGGTTTCTTTGTATGTGTTCATCCAAATGGTTACGATATTGTTCCCGATGTATTGGCAGTTTTCGCAGTCATTGCGGTAGCCGAAAAGAATAAATTTTTCGTCGGTATTATACATGTCTGTGGCCTGTGAGGCTGTGACAGGGACAAACCGTATGTTATCCCGGTAATCTGCAGCCGCAAACGACTGTACACAGGTTACACACAGCAGCAGCGCGAGAGTCAACACGACAGCAGCGATGCGGTTTAAAAATGTTTTTTTCATGTAGAGTACACCTTTCCTTTCAAAAACTTTTTCTTTGATTATTCCTTGAATCCCATTATATAGGATTTTATCACATATTTTTGTTTTGTAAACAGGTTTGGCACGAAACGCGGGAGAAACGGTACGAAAAACGGTTTGCGCAAAAAAGTGAGCCGCTCAAAGGGCAATCTCCGCCGGGCGCGTCTGCGTTTGAGAAAAGCAGGTATGTTTTCTTTTGGCGACTTATTCGTAGAGAAGCCCCAGCAGGACAGCAAAGATCATCCGAAGGTTCGGGAATGCACTGGCAATAAATCTCCAGATGTTTCGCAGGAAGGAGGAAAATGCGCTGCCGTGACCGCTGCACAGTTCAAACCGGTGCACCGGGCGAAACAGTTCGGCTTCGGAGTTTAACGATTGACCCAGATCATTCGCAGTAGACTTGATCAGCTCCAGATGAAGAAGATCAGCGGAATCGGTACACAGCGACGCTGTGCCGGAAAAATAAATCATCATTCCG
>CAMOCU010000069.1 GCA_946610835.1 uncultured Clostridia bacterium
ATTTGTCCAGCTGCGCGTCAAGCCACTGCAGCTGCTCATCCGTAACCAAACGGCTCTCCGGGCGGTTGTAGTCCCACCACACCTGCGAAAAGAAAATAAACACGTCTCCGCCCAAACGATCCGGCGAATAGACAAAATCCAGATCATTCACGCCGACGTCCAGCACACCGTCCGCCTTTTTGTCCGTATATACACCGGGATTGATATATTCGTGCCAGTCCGCCTTGTCAAACGAATCCTTTACGTCATGGTTTCCTGTACTGGTCAGTACAGGAAAATCAAATTGAGATGCGTAGTAGTTGAATTTTTTAAACGCGCTGCGCTCGCTTGTCGTGGACAAATCGCCGGACATGCCGACAAGCGAAACATCAAATGCATTCAGAAAGCGGAGCGCATTCGGAAACGTGACGGTCGCATCGTCCAGAATCGTTAGGTGATAGCGGTTGAAGTGCACGTCGCTGAGCGCGCCGAAACGATACATCGGTTCTTCCGCCTCGCGGATCTTTTCCTGCGGAAGCGGCGTTGTGCTGCCAAGCATTTGGCCTTTATAAGCAAGAATGGTCTGTGCGCCGTCCGGAATCGCCGCAAAATCATTCATCTCCATTTTGCCGCTGCCGTTGTGCACGCGTACGGCTGTGAATTCGCTGTAATACACTTTATATCCGGATGCGACAGCATACAGTTTATTGCCCTCTGCGTCACCCCAATACAGATCGTACCGGCCGTCTTTCGGCGCGGTCACTTCAACCGTACCGGCCGCTGAAATCGGCTCCGAAGAAGAAAATGTGTACGACACCTTGACCGGTCCGAGTAATGGATTGGCAAAGGAAATCCCGTTGCAAAACACCACAAGGGACATAAACAACGAAAGGAACTTCGCCGCGATGGAATAGATAAACAATCAAAACGCCTCTTTCCGAATGAAGATATGCTAATCATACCAAAAACACAGAGCACTGTCAATCAATTTTCTGCATATTCACAACAACATTTTACTTGACTAACACGATAAAACATGGTATGCTGTTAGAAGCAATTCAAAATGGAGGCGCTTATGAATTCCGACCAGATTATTTCAAACAGCGAGGAAGCGGATCTCCTCCTGCTGCAGCAGCTTTACGCAAGCTACGGCTACAGCAAATTTCGCATGAGTAAATTTGAGGACTATACGCTGTACCTGCAGAACAAGGATTTTTTGAAAGACGGCAATATCATTTCTTTCAATGCGCCGGACGGACGGCTTTTGGCGCTCAAACAGGACATTACGCTCTCCATTGTTAAAAACGCCGGGGACGCCGACGCACCGCACCGCGTGTATTATATTGAAAACGTTTACCGCGCTTCGGACGACACAAACGACATCCGTGAAATTCCGCAGGCCGGCGTGGAATATGTGGGCAAAATGGACACATATGTTCTGTCCGAGGTCATTCTTTTGGCGTTGGAAAGTCTTGCAAGAGTCAGCGACAATTACATTCTCGGCGTATCGCACATGGGTTTACTTCGCGGTCTGCTCGAAAAAACCGGATTGGATCGAACCGCCCAGCGCGAGATTCTGAACTGTATCCAGAACAAGGCGGCGCACGAGATTCGCCGCATCTGCGAAAAGAACTGCGTGGAAAATACACTTGCCGCACAGTTGTATACGCTCTCCACGCTTTACGGCAGGCCGGAAGATTGTGCGGATGCGCTGCGCTCTATGGCCGTGGATGCAGCGACCCGCGACGCCGTGAACGAACTGTTTGCGGTTTATGCGCTGTTGCAGGAAACAGGGCACAGCGAAAATCTGCGCATTGACTTTTCTGTATCCAACAACATGAAATATTACAACGGAATCGCGTTCCAGGGCTTTGTGGACGGCACACCGCGCAGCGTGCTGTCCGGCGGGCGATACGATGATCTGATGCGGAAATTCGGTCGCAAAAGCGGCGCAATCGGTTTTGCCGTGTATTTGGATCTGCTCGGCGTTCGCGACAGCGCAGAATCCGCCGATGAGCAGATACTGGTGCTGTATGACCCGCAGAACGTGTCCGGACTCGCCGCTGCCGTGCAATCTTTACAGCGCGCACATACCGCCGTACATGCGCTCGAAAATCCGCAGCCCGATGCGCGTTATTCCCGGATTTACCGCTATCAGGAAGGGAGGCTTATCCTGCAATGATTCATATTGCTCTGCCCAAAGGCCGGCTGGGCGAAAAAGCCTACCAGATCTTCAAAAGTCTCGGTTACGGATGCCCGGAAATCGAGCAAGACAATCGCAAACTGATTTTTGTAAACCGGGAAAACGACGTTTGTTACTTCTGGGCAAAGCCGTCAGATGTTTCTGTATATGTTGAACGCGGCGCTGCAGACATCGGCATCGTCGGCAAGGATATTCTGCTCGAACACGGATCAGACGTGTATGAGCTGCTCGACCTCGGCATGGGCAAATGCCGCATGGCCGTTGCCGGAATCCGCGGCAAGCGTCCCCCAGCCGACAGAACGCTCCGCGTGGCCACAAAATTTCCGAACATTGCACGCAGGTATTACGCGTCGCAGAGCCGGGAAATCGAAATCATCAAACTCAACGGTTCTATTGAAATTGCGCCGCTGCTCGGGCTGTCTGACGTGATTGTGGATATTGTGGAAACAGGCACCACTCTGCTTGAAAATAATCTTGAACCATACGAAACAATCCTCCCCATCAGCGCCCGTCTGATCGCCAACAAAGCGAGTTACAAATTTCATTATGACGAAATTCGGCGCATCAGCGAAAAAATCCAGGAGAAAGGAATTTAAACCATGATTCGCACAATTACATATACGTCCCCGGAAGATCTGGAATTTCTGAAACGCGGCGAAGCACGCGACGTTACTGACACGGTGCGCGCCATTCTGCAGGATGTGCAGACAAACGGCGACGAAGCGCTGTTTGCCTACAGCCGCAAATTCGATAAAGCGGAGTTGAGCTCGCTCGAGGTAAGCGAGGATGAGATCCGCGATGCAATGGATCAAGTTGACCCGCAGTTTATCGAAATTCTGCAGCAAGCCAAAGAAAACATCCGCGCTTTTCATATGCATCAGGTTGAGAATGGTTTTGTCGTCAATGACAAACCGGGCGTGATTCTCGGCCAGCGCGTTCTTCCGCTGGAAAAAGTCGGCCTGTATGTGCCAGGCGGTACAGCTGCGTATCCGTCCTCCGTGCTGATGAACTGCGTTCCGGCTCAAATCGCAGGATGCGGCGAGATCGTGATGGTAACGCCCCCCTCCGCAGACGGCAGCGTAAATCCCGTCATTCTTGCGGCGGCAAAAGTCGGCGGCGTCGGCCGTATTTTCAAAGTCGGCGGCGCCCAGGCGGTTGCTGCGCTTGCCTTCGGTACCGAAAGTATTCCAAAGGTGGACAAAATCGTCGGCCCCGGCAACTGCTTTGTAGCCGAAGCCAAGAAACAGGTCTTTGGCAAAGTGGACATTGATATGATTGCCGGCCCGAGCGAAATTCTTATCATTGCAGACCAAACCTGTAATCCACGGTTTGTGGCCGCAGACATGCTCTCGCAGGCAGAGCACGACAAACTGGCCAGCGCCACTCTGCTGACCGACAGCGCGGAGCTGGCAAAGGCAGTATCGCTCGAATTGGAACGTCAGATTCCGTTGCTTGAACGCAGAGAAATCGCCGGATATTCCATCGAAAACTACGGCGCAATCGTTTTGGTCAAGGATCTTAAACAAGCCATCGAAGTATCCAACGCACTCGCGCCGGAGCATCTGGAGCTTTGCATGGATCATCCGTTTGACTATCTCAACCTTGTACAAAATGCCGGTTCCGTCTTTTTGGGCAAGAACTGTCCGGAACCGTTAGGCGACTATTTCGCGGGTCCCAACCATACGCTGCCCACAAGCGGAACCGCACGTTTTTCCAGTCCCCTTTCGGTCTATGATTTTGTGAAGCGCATGCAGTTCACATACTATTCCGCAGACGCGCTGGAGGCTGTCAAGGACAAAGTCGCTTTCTTTGCGCGTAAAGAGGGCTTGACGGCGCACGCAAAATCTGCTACGATTCGATTTGAATAATTTTTAAAAGGAGCCGCTATGAGCCGTTTTTTACGCAGTGATTTTTGTCATCTCGACGTTTACACGCCCGGTGAACAGCCGCGGGACAAGTCTTACATCAAATTAAACACAAACGAATCGCCCTTTCCGCCTTCCCCCGGCGTACAAAAGGCTGCAGCAGAGCAAGCGCAGTCGCTACAGCTGTATTCCGACCCGGAATGTACTGCGCTGCGGCAAACGGCTGCCAAACAGTACGGACTGAAAGCGGAAAATATTTTTTGCGGCAACGGATCGGACGAGGTGCTGAATTTTGCTTTCATGGCTTTCTGCGACGCTTCCAAAGGTATAGCATTTCCGAACATCAGTTACGGGTTTTATCCGGTGTTCGGCAACCTGTACGGATTGGACTGCACGCAAATTCCTTTACACGAAGACTTCTCGATTGCTCCGGAGGATTATCTGAATCTGAACAAAAACATTGTTTTGGCCAATCCCAACGCACCGACCGGCATGCTGCTGCGTGTGGCGCAGATCCGCAGCATTCTGGACGCCAACCGCGGGAATGTTGTCATCATAGACGAAGCATATATTGACTTTGGCGGTGAAAGCTGTGTTCCGCTGATCGAGGAATATGACAATCTTTTGGTTGTCCAGACTTTTTCCAAATCCCGCTCACTGGCCGGCGCGCGTCTTGGATTCGGCTTTGCGCAAAAAGCGATCATTGACGATCTGAACCGTGTGAAGTATTCCACCAACCCTTATAACATCAACCGCTTAACTCTTGCCGCAGGTGAAGCTGCGCTGAATGAACAATCGTATTACGACGCGAACTGCCGTATTATTATGGAAAACCGTCAATGGACAACCGACGCGCTGCAAGCGCTTGGATTTGAGGTGCTTCCATCCGCAGCCAACTTTATATTTGCCCGCACGAATCAGATAGACGGCGAGGCGCTCTATCGCGCGTTGAAAGAAAAAGGCATCCTCGTGCGGCATTTCAGCAAAGAACAGATTTCGGATTTCATCCGCATCACAATCGGCACAGCGCAGCAAATGCAGGCGCTCGTCGACGCAATCCGCGAAATTTTGAACTGACAGGAGGTCATCTGTATGCGAACTGCATCCATTCAGCGCAAGACGGCTGAAACAGATATTTCCCTTACACTCTCTTTGGACGGTACAGGACATTCAGACATTCATTCCGGCGTCGGCTTTTTGGATCATATGCTCACTTTATTTGCCGCACACAGCGGATTTGATCTCACAGTTCTGTGTAAGGGAGACATATATGTCGACGATCATCACAGTGTCGAGGACATCGGAATCTGTCTTGGTTCCGCCTTTGCGGAAGCAATCGGCGACAAAAGAGGCATCGCACGTTACGGCGACATACTGCTGCCGATGGACGAGGCGCTGATTCTCTGCGCGGTTGATATTTCCGGCCGATCCGTTTTGGAAACGGATCTCCATCTTCCGGCACAAAAAGTCGGGACATTTGACACGGAACTTTGCGAAGAATTTCTGGCGGCTTTTGTCCGCACAAGCGGCGTAACGCTCCATGTGCGCCAACTGGCCGGAGCCAACACGCATCATATTCTGGAAGGCGTATTCAAAGCGCTTGCAAGAACGCTCGGCAAAGCGGCCGGGATCGTCGGGGATTCCATTCCATCCACGAAAGGTGTGTTGGCATGACAGGTATTATTGACTATGGCGTCGGAAACCTTTTTTCTCTCTGTAGTTCCTTCGATTATATCGGCGAAAAGGCGATCGTCTCCGGCGACCCGGATGTGCTTAACCACTGTGACCGGATCCTGCTGCCCGGCGTCGGCGCATTTGAGGACGCCGCAAAAAAGCTGCGTCAGAACGGATTGGATATTTTTGTGCATGAAACCGCGCAGAGCGGAAAGCCATTGCTCGGAATATGTTTGGGGATGCAAATGCTCTTTGACAAAAGCTTTGAATTCGGTGAACACGATGGCCTTGGACTTTTGCATGGCAAGATCGTTCCCATTCCCGACGCGGAACATACGCTGAAAATTCCGCAGATCGGCTGGAATGCCCTTCATTTTCCGGCAGACAAACC
>CAMOCU010000070.1 GCA_946610835.1 uncultured Clostridia bacterium
GCGCACGGCCAGACGCCGGGATGCGGACGCGATCAACGATCTGCGCCGGCAGGCACACGAGATGAACACGGTCGGCCGGCCCGATATTTTTCAAAAGCCCTTCGGCGATGCGCTCGCCCAGCAAACGAGCCGCATGCTGCGCGAAAAGGACAACCTGTTGCTCGTGTACGAAAAGGACGGTGCGGTCTGCGGATTCCTGTACGCAACATTTGAATCCGAGGGCGCTTCCGATTACTGGGACAGCCGCACCTTCTGCCGCGTGCAGGAGATTATTGTGGACAAGCCGTTGCGCGGGCAGGGGATCGGTACGGCGCTGATGGACGAAGTGCGCCGCGAAGCCGTTTCGCGCGGATGCCCGAAGCTGGAGCTGCAGGTCTGGGCGTTCAATGGCGGCGCGTGTGCATTCTGGACAAAGCAGGGCTTTACGCCGTACATGTACTGTATGGAGTGGAAAACGGAAACCGGAAATCAGGTGAACAACAATGCCGAAAGTGACGGTGGTCATCCCGGCGTATAACGCGGAAAAATATCTTTTGCAAACGCTGCAGTGTCTGACGGCGCAAAGCCTGCAGGATTTTGAAGCGCTGATCGTGGACGACGGCTCCACGGACGGGACGGCGACCATTGCCGCGCGCTATGCCGCCGAGGATCCGCGCATGCGGTTGATACAAAAAGAAAACGGCGGCGTTTCTTCCGCGCGCAACGAGGGGATCCGGCAGGCTGTGGGAACGTATATCCTGTTTCTGGACAGCGACGATATCCTCACGCCAGGGTCACTCGAAGCCTTCGCGCACGCGCTCGATCGTACCGGTGCGGATCTGGCCATCGGCCGTTTGCAGTCCTTCGGCGCAGTGGCGGAAAAATTCAACGGCTTTGCCGATGCGCTTGCCCGGTGCGAAACGATTGATAAATACAACAAAAATCTGCTGTGGAATTTTCTTGTGGGCAACAAATGCTACCGGCTCGAAACGCTGCGGCGCACGGGTGTGACGTTTCCGTCCATCGGGTATTCCGAGGAGGGCGCGTTTTTTATGGAATTCGTCCTTTCGCCCGAGGTGCGGCGCATCACCGGCACCATGGACGCCAACATGCGATACAGGCGGCACGATCCCGCGCTCGACGCGTCTGTGTCGCAGCGTGTGACGGTTCGCCTGATTTCCGACTTCCTTGCCGCGATTGATCGTATTCATGCGGCGGCGTCGCGTGCGCTGGAAGGCTCGCCGGCGTGGGAAGCGTATGAACAGGAAATCTTTTATAAAGGCGAGTACGTTCTGCTTTCCCAGTTTTACCGCCTGCTCTGGCAGACGGATGACGAAATGCTGCGTGTGATCGAGCAGGGACATCTGCGCTTTCTTGCCGGCATGACGCAGGCGACTGCGGCGCGTGTGCGGCGGCTGAATGCGGATTTACGGCAGCTGTATTTTGATCTGGATACGGCGGCCAAGCATCCGTCCGTGTCTGTGATCCTTTCGCGCGAAGCGGCGGACGCGGCGACGATCCAGGCGCTGTATCTGCAGTCCATGCCGTTGTTTGATCTGTTTGTGCCAGAAGGGGCGGACGTGCCTGCGCGCTGGCGCAACTGCCCGAATCTGCACATCCTGCCGGAAAAAGGATTCCGCGCGGCGGCACGCAGGGCGGCAAAGGGACGCTGTATGCTGCGGCTGCGCAAAAGCTGCGCGGCGGATCCGCGGGTGCTGCGCTTTTTGCTGCGCAGCGGCGTGCCGGATCGGCTGCTGCGGATCGGATTTACACCGCTGTTCCGTCTGGTACAGCGGGTCACAAAAGAAAGGGCGGCGTGAGCCGCGGTACATAACCATGAAGAATCTGGCATACAAACTTTATGCAGCAAGCTTCAACCTGTTTGCGCACTTTCCGCTGCGGCGGAAAAAGGCGGCGCTGCTTTCGCCCCACATGGCCGGGTTCGGCGATTCACTGGGCGTGATGGAGCGTGAAATGCAAAAGCGGGGGTACCGCACGGCGCGCATCTGCGGCAGCGATATCAAGCCCGGCAAATGGACGCCGGCCGCGGTATTGCGCGCGCTGCGGTTCTATACATGCGGCGCATACCGTCTTGCAACGGCGGGCGTGGTGTATCTGAACGACAATTTTATGCCCATGGCGGATCTGCATATCCGCAGTGACGCTGTGTGGGTGCAGCTCTGGCACGCGGAAGGGGCGTTCAAACGGTTCGGTCTGGACGTTCCCGCGCTCGATCCGTCGGTGGAGGAGCGTGTGCGGCGCGGTAACGCAAAGCTTTCCTACGTGATCTGTTCATCACGCGGCGTGGCGCCGGTGTATGCAGGCGCGTTCGGCGTACCGCAGGCGCGTGTACTGCCGCTCGGCTCGCCCCGTGCCGAACAATATATGAAAAAAAGCCGGAGCACGGATGTGCAGGCTTTTCGCAAAACATATTTCGGCGGCACGGACAAAAAGGTGGTGCTGTACGCGCCGACCTTCCGTGACGATCCGCAGGAAAACCGGCTGCTTTTGACGCATTTCGATTTCGATCGCTTTCAGCGCGTGCTCGGCGATCGGTATCAGCTTGTGCTGCGCCTGCATCCGCAGTTCCACGACGTGCCGACGCCGCCCGACGTGTGCAACATGACCGGATTTACCGACGCCAGCAGTCTGATCGCCGCGTGTGATCTTTTGGTAACAGACTACTCGTCGATCTGTATGGATTTTGCGCTGCTGGGCAAGCCGAGCGTATTTTATGCGTTCGACCTTGCAAAGTATGCGGACGACCGCAGCTTTTATTTTGAATACGAAAAATACGTCCCCGGCATAGTGGCGGAGGACTTTGACGCGCTTTTGGACGCCATCGTCGCCGCCGACACAGACAGGGACGCGCTGAATCGCTTTGTGGCATTCAATTTTGACGACCCGGACGGCCGCGCGGCCGAAAGGATCGCCGATCTTGCGCAGGGCTGCTGAGCGAAGCGCTGTTCGGGATCCGTTTTTGCCTTTTTTCAGACATTCAACTCCGCCTGCGCAAACAATGTCGCGCAACCTGATATGCATACCCGCTGACCGTTTACCCGGCAAAAAAGCGTGCCTCCGCGCTTGGACGCCTGGCAGGCGGTCAGTTCAGTTTTGCCGAGCTTTTGCGCCCACAGCGGCGCAATCATGCAGTGCGTGGATCCGGTGACCGGATCTTCCGCAATCAGCAGCTTCGGCGCAAATACGCGTGAAACGCAGTCGCATTCGCGGCCGGCGGCAGTCACGGCAGTCAAAAGGCCGTCAAGTTCCAGCAGCTTTTGCTGATCCGGATGCAGGGTGCGCACAGCGTCTTCGGACTGCAGGACAAGCAGCAGATCACGGTCAAGATACGCTTCGACGACGGGAGCACCGATTGCGTTGCACATTTCGGGCGTGACGGGAATCGGACGCGGTGTGTAGGCAGGAAAATCCATTTCGATCCGCTCGCCCCGGCGCCGGACGGTCAGCGTGCCTGCGCGGGTGTAAAAACGAATGGACTGAGCCTGCGGCGTGTAAAAGCGGAACAGGGTATAGGCTGTTCCCATGGTTGCATGGCCGCAAAAGTCGATCTCGCCGCCCGGCGTAAACCAGCGCAGACGCCAGCCGTCTTTTTCCGGCACGGTAAATGCCGTTTCGGACAGGTTGTTTTCGGCGGCGATGTGCTGCATCAGCGCGTCATCCGGCCACTGATCCGGCACGCAGACCGCTGCAGGATTTCCGCGGAAAGGCGTGCTTGTGAATGCATCAACGATAAATTGCTTCATGGTGTATCTCCTGCGGATTGTTTTTCATCCAGCCATTTTTCGATCACGGCGACGACGCGCTGCGTGGCATGCCCGTCGCACATTTCCGTTTGCATCCGGCGGTAACGCTGTTCGCGCTCTATACTGCGCTGCCCGACCGCTCGGCGCATCTGCCCGACCAGATCCTGCCCGTCCGTGGTCATTTCGCCCGGCAGATCTTCGGGATAGTTCAAATAAAATCCGCGTTCGTACGTTTCAAAATCCGGGCAGTAAAACAGCATCGGCAGCCCGAGTACGGACGCTTCGACGATCACGGAGGAATAGTCCGTCACCAGCAGCGCGGCCGCACACAGCAGGGTGAGCGTATCCTCCTGCGCGGTCAGGTCAAAGATTCGTTCGTAGGGTTCCCCGTCGTCCAGAAAACTGTAATCCACCGTGGGATGCATATGAATCAGCAGCGCCTCATCCGCGCCGAGTGCACGATCTATCGCATGAAAATCAAGCTGCGGGTCAAACCGCACGCGCTTTTTGCCAACCTCGCGGAATGTCGGGCAGTAAACATACAGCTGCTTGCCTGCCAGCGAAGGATGCCGCGCAAAAAAACCGTCCCGTGCGGCAGCGTACCATTTTGGGTCGTGCAGTTTGTCGGTGCGCGGCAGCCCGTAAGCATGGATACGCGTGATCGGCAGGCGGAACGCCGTGGAGAAAAATTCCCGGCACGCTTCGCCTGTCACCACCACATCGTCGTATTGTGCATGGATGTTGTCCGGCTGCGGAAAGACGTCGAACCCCATTTTTTTGAATCCGCCGCCTGCGTGCCAGATCTGGAACACACGCTGCGCATCGCGCAGCTGCACCTCCCGCAGCTCCGGCATATAATCGTCGGTAACGATGACCTTGCTTGTGAGCATCAAGTACCGCAGCTTCGGCCGGTACCGGGCAGGCAGGGGATGTTTGTGTGCAAAAATGACCTTTCGGCTGGGCAGCGCGTCGTACACGCACTGTGCGTTTTCCAGCAGCCGTCCCTCGGCGCGGATGGAAAAAAACAGCACGCGCCGCTGCAGCGGCAGCCGGCGGCACAGGCCTGTCCAAAGCCGCAGCGCGGCAGCATAGCTCTTTTTCAAAAAACGATTCAAAAAACCACACCTTTCCGAATATTTAGTATATCCAAAAAGGTGTGGTTTGTCAATTTTGATTCTGTTTTATAAAGCCGTTCAGTCCGTTGCGGCGCATAATGGCTGGGTAATCCTTGTACGCAATGTCCAAATCGACCGCGCCGCGGATGCCGGGCACATTGCCCGTCGCGCTGTATTGCCACATTCCGAACGCACCGTCATAGGTCGGCTTTTTTGCCCATTGCGCGAGCCAAACGTCGTACCGCGTGCGCACCTGTGCGGACAAAACGTTTTCCAGAAAATCCGGATTCGCGTAGATCGCGGCATAATATCCCGCATCCTCAAGCGTGCTGCAGAAGATTTGCACAAGCGCGGACAGCTTTTCTTCGCCGAGTTTCCGATGCGCGGCTGTTTCCACATCGTAGACGATCGGATAGCCGAACGTCTTGCCCTCGATGCGCCGCAGGCAGTTCTGCGCTTCAGCTTCGGCTTGTTGCGTCGTGACGGCGTAGCTGAACAGATAGGCGCCCAGATCCATGCCCGCCTGCGCGGCGTCACGGTAGTTTGTTTCAAATCGTCTGTCCTCCTGGCTGTCGTACCGGCCGTATCCGCATCGCAGGATCGCGAACTGTTTGCCGGCGCGGCGCACTTTGTCCCAGTCAATGGCCGACTGGTGTTCGGACACGTCGACACCGTAGTATTTGACCATTTTTTCACCCCCGTATCAGTGTATGCGGCGCGGTGACGGATCGTAATAGGTTTTTAAATGCTGCGCAACATCCAGCAGGTGCTCGCGTTGAAAACGGAGATCGTTGAGCGTGCGGCGGATCAGCAGTTCCCGTTCATGGTCGCCCTGTTCCACTGCATCATGCAGACGCGCCGTATTGGCGCGAATCATTTCCTGCATGTTTTCTGCGCTGCGTGTATATTCGACGGAAAGCTCTGTGAGCGTCATGCACTTACCCCCTTCAGAATCCGGTCACATGTTACGTCATAATAGGCGCTCAGCCGCAGCAGTTCGCCGCAGTCCGGCGTCTGTGAACCGTTTTCAAGCGCCTGCAGACGCTGCGCGTCGATCTTTGTTCCGGCCGCGGCGGCCTCGAGCGAAAGATGCTCGCCTTGCCGCAGCATCTGCAGACGCGCGCCGACATCCCGGCCGTCGCCGTACCGTCCTGCCGCTGTAACAAGTGCCTCGCGCACGGCGCACGGCAGCACCTCCATGCATCGCATATCGTACTGGTACCAGATCACGTATTTGAGCGACTGG
>CAMOCU010000071.1 GCA_946610835.1 uncultured Clostridia bacterium
TCGACAAGCTTGAATTTGGCGAGCAGCTCCGGTTCGGTATGCCGCACATAATGGAAACAATCGAACATTTTGTCAAATCCCAGCCCCATGTGACACAGAAAGTCGGGCAGTTTTTCGCCCAGCGTGTTGCACTTTTCCAGCGAAATCGTGTAATCTGTCGGCTCCTGAATTTCCAGCAGAAAGCAGCCGGGGCCGATGGCGTGGGGCGTGCCACCCTCGATGAGAAAAACGTCGCCGGGCTTTACGGGAATCTTGTGCATGAGCGCGGCCATACCTTCGATATCCTGCCGGTCAAACAACGCGCGCAGATGCGCCTTGTCCACGTCCTCGCGAAAGCCGAGCAGAATGTACGGCGCCTGACCGTCGATCTCGCGGCCGTTCAGGATATACCACGCTTCCGTTTTGCCGTAATCGGACTGAAAGAGCGTTTTGGCCGCCTGCTTGTCGGGATGCACCTGGATCGGCAGGCGCTCGGCGGAATCCAGAAACTTGGTCAGCACACCGAAATGCGCACCGAAGCTGTCCACATGCGCCTGCCCGAGATAGCCGACAGGGTCGGATTCGATCAGATCACGCAGAAAGACCGTGCCTTGTGCCGTTTGCGCACGGCTGAGTCCCTCCATTGGCGGCGCATCGTCGCGCGGCGGATTGTTGGCCGGGACAACAGAGGCCAGCCAATCCTCGGGGTAATATCCGTCTGCGCCGTCCTCTCCGCGCAGCGCAGACAGCAGCAGCCCGCCCAGATAGATTCTCCAGACGCGGTTCGGCAGCATTTTGATCGGATGCATTGACATAAATCCATTCCTCCGGGTTTTCAGAATATGGTTATAAAACAGTATACCGCATCCCGAAAAAAAATGCAATCCTAAAATTGCCGCCATGCTTTGTCGCGCACCCGGCTCATGTTTCCGGCACAAATCAGGTGCGCTGCAGGCCGGGCTTTGCGGACATTCTGCGCAACCCGTTTTTTCTCGTTCCCTTCGCACATCCTGATTGAATCCGTGCCTGCTAAAAAAAGTTCGGGCAAACCATTCGAGGCTTGCCCGACTTTTATGCTTTCAGTTCATATATTTTTTTACAGAAACTCATTCAGGATCATGTAAATCAGCGCGGCAATCAGGACGGCGAGCACGACGCTCAGAAAAATCACAATACGCATTTCCTTGCGCTGCCGGACTTTGTGAATTTCGCCGCCCACGTCGGTAATTGTTTTTTGTCCCAACAGTGTCTGCTTAAATTCCGCAGCCGTTTTGAAGCGCATCTGATCGTCCGGTTCCATGGCTTTTTCGACCGCAAGACGCACATGCTCCGGGATCTCCGGCGGCATATCCAGCGCACTGTTGCCGGAGGAACGCGCAATTGCATCCGGCGGAATCGCGCCCATCAGCATCCGATACAGCACTGCGCCCGCTGCATAAACATCGGTGAACGCGCCGTAACGGCTGTGGCTCATATACTGCTCCGCCGGCGCGTAACCGGGCGAATAATGCACGGTCATTTGGTTTTCCTGATACGGCGATCCTTCCTTGAGCGACTGGAACTGGATGATTTTGATCCGGTTATCCGCCGTGAGCAAAATCGTGTCCGGCGTAATACCGCGATGCACCAGCCCTTCGCTGTGGATGCGCTGGAGTCCGTCCAGCACCGGCAAAAGAACAGACAGCGCCGTGTCCAGATCGAGTGTGCCGCCGCAGCTTTCCAGATACCCCGACAAACGCATACCCTCGAGATATTCGCTCACAACATAAACCGTGCTGTTCTCTGTAAACACATCAAAGACGTGGATCACCTGTTCGCAATCCTGCAAATGCAACATGCGCTTGCCGCTGTCGTACACTTTCTGCACATCCGCGGCAAACGGTTCTTCAAATTTGGGCGACACAGCACGGATCTGCAGGCCGTCCGTTTCGCGGTACGTCATTTGGCGCGGGAAATATTCCTGCACCTCCACAATCTCCTTCTTTTGCAGGTCAAAGGCCTTGTAGGAAATGGAGCTGCGGTCGTGCAGCAAGACCTCGCCGATCAGGTACCGCTCGCGCAGCACGGTGCGCGCCGGAAGAAGCGCATGCTTGCGTTCCTGCGGCTCCTCAAATCCGCAATGCGGACAGAATGCGCCGGACGTTTTTTCCTGAAAGCAGGAAATACAATAATTTTCGTATGCCATCCTTTTCCTCCGATCCGTCCGTCAATTCAAACGGAATGTATTGCTCATGTCGCCAAGCGCAATCACAGTGCCGCGCGGCACCTCCACACTCGATCCGCGGTTCATTTTTTGTCCGTCGACAAACGTGCCGTTGCGTGAACAATCCGTGACGATATAACTCGCCGTGACCGCGTTGGCACACACAGTGCAGTGTGTACGGCTCACGAGATCCGCGCTCGCGTCCAGCACAATCTGGGACGTTTTGGGATCTCTGCCGAACGTGATGCTTTCGCCCGGGTCCAGCCGGAAGATCGCGCCGGAATACATGCCGCTGATTCCCATAACAGACGCTACGAAGGAATTGTCCTGTTTTTTGAATATTTTCAATCGGGTCACCGCCTTTGTCGGTTTTAATCCTGGTTCTGTGCTTCGTCATCCCAGGAGAAACTCTCGGAACAGAAGGGCACAAAGATCAGATCTGTGTCGCCCAGCGCGATCCGGTCGCCGGAGTGAAGCTCCGTCGGCACAAGAACAGGTTTGCGGTTGAGATAACACAGGGCTGCGGATTCGCCGGGCTGCAGGATGAAGCTTTTGCCCAGCGGGTCATAGGTCAAAATGGCGTGGCGGTCGCGCGACACCGTGCGGTCGGCGCTCAGACACACATCCATATTGCCGCCGCGGCCGATGAAATTGCGGCCGCTTTTGATGCGGAAATCCTGCCCGTAATGTACGCCGCGCACGCAGACCAGCCAGCCGACTACCGGCTGCGTCCCCAACGCCTTTTGATAAAACTGGACGGTCATGCTGCTCTGTTCAACCGTGGGGTTGCCCTGCAGATACACCGTTTCCGTTTTACCGCCGGACGGGCGCACAACGGGCTGCGCCTGCTCGGGGATCGGCTCGACAAGCGTGATCTCGTCGTCGTTCTCCACGCCGCCCATAACCGTCACGTTCGGCGTTTGGGTATTGCTGCAATGCGGGCAGGATTCAAACTTGCTCCCATCATAGAAGTGCCCGCGCGGGCAGCGGGATAATTTTTTGATCTCTTTCATAGCTGATCTCCTTATTCTTCAATATTCAGGTACTGCATGAACTTCGCCTTGACCGAACTGTACCGGCGCTGGCTGATGGGAACAAACAGCCCGTTTTGCATGGTAATGCCTTCTTTTGTGAGCGTTTTGATGTATTTGACATGGACAATATAACTTTGGTGCACGCGGATAAAATCCTCGGCGTCCAGCTGTGTTTCGACCTCGTCGAGTTTGGCGTAAAACTCGCTGTCGCCATCTTTGTGGATGGCGCTGCATTTGCGGCCGCTGCTCATAAAATAGTAGATATCGTCCAGCCGCACACGCTGCACATTGCCGGAAACTTTGTATGTAAAAAACTTGTCTGTGTCCGCTTCATAATAGGCAAAATACCTGTCAATGGTTTCTGAAAGCGTGCGGATGGGCGCGGGCTTGATGAGATAATCGAACACGCGCAGCTTGTAGCCATACAGCACGTATGAATCGTCGGCCGACAGAATGATGATTTCGGTGTGGACGTTGCCGCTTTCACGGATCCGCCGGGCAATCTCGATCCCCGGAAAAATCTCGGCGTCTACTTCGATGAATACAATATCAAAATGAAAATCCTGTGCAAAGTCAATCTGTGCGACCTGACGCGGATCTGTGTAGACCTCGTAACCGAATTCACATCGGTCAAACAGCAGCCGGATCAGCACCTCTTCAAGCTGGTCGGCATTGTCCTCGGTGTCGAACACCGCTATTTTCAGCATGGCTTGTCCTCCCCTTTTTCGGGATTATCCCCGCAGCATTTTTTCGCTTTTCAGCAGACGCGTACTCAGCATGAGCAGCGCTGCGGAATACACAAGGCAAGACACGATTGTCACCGCAACCTGCGTACCCTGCGCCATGTCGGCAAAAAGCATTTTGATCGTCATAATGACGTTGTAAACCGGGATCAGCATGGAAAGATTGCTGACGCCGGAAAGCTCCTTGAAGGCGACCGCGCCGCCAAGCAGCGAGGCAAAAACCGTCAACAGACTGGTTTGCGACTGCGCCTCCTTGACCGTCCGCGCATGCAGCGCAAGCAGCGTCAGCAGCGAAGCGGAAAAGACGGACAGCGACAGACACACTGCAAGAATTCCAACAATCCGGCCGAAGCCAAGCCCCAGATCCGCACCGTTCTGCTCTCCGCCGCCCAGCATCATGGCGGTGGAATCGGAAAGCGAAAAAGAGATCAGGTAGGCAAGGATCGAAAGCGTCATGCTCGCCACGCTTACGCAAAGCGTTGAGGCAAATTTGGCGGCAAGAATGCTCATACGGCTGGTCTGCGTGGTGAGCAGACTTTCAAACGTGCCGCGCTCCTTTTCGCCCGTGAACAGGTCGACCGCAACAGAAACGCCGCCGTTCATAATCAGCATCACCAGCAGCATCGGCGCAATGATCGCCATGGCGGAGGATCCGGTGCCCACGCTCGCCGCTTTCTGCATCCGCATCGGGCGCAGCGCGCCGAAGTCGATCCCCTGCTGCTGCAGCGGCTGTTCGGCCACGGCCTGATTGATCTGCTCGATCATCTTATAGATCTCGTCCGCAATCGCCTGATTGGCCGTGGACGACGCGCTGGATGTATACGTCAGCACGCCGCTTTGAAATTCCAGCATGGCCAGCGCATCGCCGCGCCGCAGCGCTTCCTCGGCCTGGTCATACGGAATGTCCAGACGCTGTATGCGCGCGCTCTCGTCGCTGTCCAATGCACCGAAAATCTGATCGTACAGCGCACGATCCTCCTGCGTATCGCAGTACGCAACGTAAGTAAACTGCTTTTCCTGCCCGTTTTTTTCAATTTGAGAACCCATAAGCAGGAACATCGCCGGAAACAGAATCACCGGCACAAACAACATGATGAAGCTGCGCTTGTCGCGGACAATGTCCGTCAGCTCTTTTTTAAGAATCAATCCGAAATTTCCGCGCATTGCTCAGCCCTCCGCAATCCTGAAAAACATTTCCATCACATCATCCGTTCCCTCAGCGGCGAGAATTTCCTCTTTGGTGCCGCTGCGGATGATCTGTCCGTCGGCAATGATCACCAGATCGTCGCAAAGGCGTTCGATCTCGTGCATATTGTGCGTGGAAACCAGCACGGTTTTGCCCTGTGCTTTGCAAGTAAGGATAAAGTCCTGCACATCGCGGATGCTGTAAATATCCAGGCCGGTGGACGGCTCGTCGAGCAGTATCGTGGACGGGTCATGGACAATGGATTTGGCAAAGGAAACCTTTTGCCGCATGCCGCGGGAAAAACCGGCAACACGCTTGAAAAGGTAACGATCCATATCCAGCAGGTTGGACAGAATGCGGATGCGTTTTTCCGCCTGCTCGTCGCTCATACCCTGCAGTTTGGCAAAATACAGAATGTTCTCCCACGCTGTCAGCCGGTTATACAGCGCGACGTCGCCGCCGAACAGCACGCCGAGATTGCGCCGCGCGGCATCCGGCATACGCACCGCATCCGCACCATCGACAAAAATATCACCGCTGTCGGGTCGGAGCACTGTGGAAATCAGACGCATGGTCGTTGTCTTGCCGGAACCGTTGGCGCCGAGAAAGCCGGTAATCTTTCCCTCCCGTGCCTCAAAGCTGATGTTGCGGATCACTTGCGTCTTCCCAAAGGATTTGCTGACGTTGCTTACAGAGATCATGGTGTCGCCCTTTCCTGTATACTTGCTTTTATCTTAAAAGATTCGACGGCATTTGTCAATCATTTCCCGCCCAAAAATCAATGATTTGCAGTATAATTCTGCCGCACTTGCATTCGGAGTATAGCACAATTCCGCAATTTGGAAAGTACGATCGTCAAAAACGACAGGTTTTTTGTCATTTTTAAGGCAACACCGCACAAATCGTGGCGCACGCCTTGCTTGAATCTGTTTCCG
>CAMOCU010000072.1 GCA_946610835.1 uncultured Clostridia bacterium
GAAACAGATTCAAACAAGGCGTGCGCCACGATTTGTGCGGTGTTGCCTTAAATATAAGAGAAACAGAATAGCCGGCATAAAGAACCGCAGCGGTTGCGATCTTTATGCCGGCTTCTTTATTCTGCTGGTTTGCCGGAGATGTGTTTCGGCCATTCCGTACCAGGTGCTTGCGAAGCATCCCGTATGCTGCCGTCCGATTCGATTTGCCCGTCGCGCAGCAGGATCAGGCGCTCCGCCGCCTTTGCGGCAAGCTGCGGCGTGTGCGTGCTGAACACGACCGTGCAGTTCGTTTGCGCCTTATATCGTGCCACAGCGTCGCAGACCAGCTGCGTTCCCTTTGTGTCCAGCGCGGCGGTCGGTTCATCCAGCAGCAGCAGTGCGCACGGCCGGATCAGCACGCGGCACAGCGCGAGCTTCTGCAATTCACCGCCGGACAGGGATTGCGCCGACTTTGCGGCGAGCGTGGAGAGATCCAGCTGTTCGAGCAATTCCAGCGCCTGGTTCCGCCGATTCTTTATGCCGATCAGTACGTTGTCAAGAACGGTTCCGCGAAAGGCGTACGGGCGCTGCGGCAGATACAACACGTCGTGCGGCGCCGTGAGTGATCCGCTGTCTGCGACAAGCACGCGCGCCAGAATGCGAAGCAGCGTTGTTTTTCCGCTCCCGTTGGCGCCCGCAAGCGCGACCGATTCGCCGTCCCGGATCAGAAGCGCCGGAATGTCGAGTACTGTCCGGTCTTTGTATCGCTTTTTGACGTTACGCAGTTCAACCATCGTTTCTCTCCTTCACGATCCAGGACGCGGCAGCGTTGACGATAAAAGCAAGGATCAGCAATACGATTCCCAGTGCGAGCGCAAACGAGAATTTGCCTTTGTTCGTTTCGAGCATGATCGCCGTTGTCATGACGCGTGTTTTCCATTGGATATTGCCGCCGACGATGCTGACCGCGCCGACCTCCGCGATCGAGCGGCCGAACGCATTCAGCACCACAGACAGAAGCGACGCTCTTCCCTCGGACAGGCACAGCAGAAGGATGCGCGCATCGGACAGGCCGAGTCCGCGCGCGGTTTCGATGATCGGGCGGGATTCGGCTTCGACGAACGACGCTGTCAGTCCCGTCACGAGCGGCGTGATCAGTACGCACTGCGCAATGACCATGGCTGTGACGGTGAACAACAGGTTCCATCTGCCGAACGGGCCGTAATGTGTAAACAGCATATACACAAGCAGACCTGCCACCACCGGCGGCAAGCCCATCCATGTGTGGATCAGTTTTTGGAGCAGCGACTTTCCCCGAAACTGTCTTGTACCGATCAGTGTGCCGAGCGGCAGACCGACAAGGCAGGAGATCGACGTGCTGAAAAACGACATCCGCAGCGTTACGCCGAGAATCTGGAACAGCTCTTTATCCAGCGAGAACAGCAAATCGAACGCCTGTCTTATGCTGTCCATTCCCGATTATTGATCCAGCAGATAGAACAGCGATGCGCCGTATTCTGCTACACCATATTGCGCAATCAGTGCGCTGGCTTCTTCGCCGAGCATCCAGTCGATCAGCGCGTCGGCGCCCGCTGTGTTCAGACCGTCGATTTTTTCGGGGTTGACGGCGATTAAAGAGTAGGTGTTTTTCATATCCTCGCCCTGCTCGAGAAGAATGTCAAGATCAAGCTCGGACTGCATCGACAAGAATGTTGCCTTGTCCGTCAGGCAATACGCTTGCTGTTCGGACGCCATCGAAAGGCACGCGCCCATGCCCTGACCGGCGCTGATGTACCAACTGTCGGCAGCCGCGTCCGGCGCGTTGTCGCCCCAGATTTTCAGCTCCGCCTTGTGTGTGCCGCTCTCGTCGCCGCGGGAGACAAATCTGCTCTGTGTGTCGCGGATCTTGCCGAATGCCGTCGCAGCGTCCGCGCTGTCCTTGATGCCGGCAGGATCGTCCTTCGGGCCGACGACTACGAAATAGTTGTACATAAAGGGCAGACGCTCCACACCGAAACCCTTGTCGATGAATTCTTCCTCAGAAGCCTTCGCGTGCACAAGGATCAGATCGGCATTGCCGTCCTCCGCCTTCTGGATCGCCGCGCCGGTACCGGCGGACTGAACCTCAACCTTGTAGCCGGTTTCCTGCTCGAACACGGGCAGCAGATACGGCAGCAGGCCGGAATCGTTGACGGACGTTGTTGTGGAAAGGCGGATGACCGGATTCTCCGGCGTCTGGACGCCTGCGGCGGCAGACGTTTGCGCAGGTGTGTCGGCAGCGGGTTTGCCGCATGCCGCAAAGGATACGAGCATGACCAACGCGAGAAGAACAGCGAGTGCTTTTTTCATGATACATTCTCCTTTTCAAACACGGAAGGCATCGCTGTTTCCGGCGATACCCTTACGCCGGGGAGATGGCTCTCCGTTTTTTCGGCGTCGTCCTGCGTCGCATATACCCTTGGTACACAGCGGCGAAGGATCGGGAATATCATGGCCTTATTGTAACACAGACGAATACCTATTGCAATCCGTTCCGGAAATTCTTGTGAAAAACATACAGAACCAAGCCCTTCATTCCATGCCCGGCGGCATGAAAGTGTGCATGATCGGTGCGATTTGGAGGCCGTATGCTTGCGGCCTGCGGACAATACCGGTTGCTTTCATTGCCTTGCTCGTATTTTTGCCCCTTCGGCAAAAGTACCGGTTTTTGTTTGCGTGCTTGGCAATAAGCAACGAATGTGTGTGACAACAATCGGAGGCCGTGTATTTTTTCGGTGTGCGGTTTCGATTGGAGCCGCACACTTTTTCTTTTTGCCGCGTTCGTACCGCTTTTTGCAGCGTTCGTGCCAAGTTTCGGTTTTTGGCGAAAAAGTGTGCTATACTGGAACCGGATAACAGAAGGGGGGCATGCGGAAATGGATGGTTTGTAAAAAACGGAAACTGTGCAAAGGTCGTAAAAAAGGATTCCGTCACGGTCGCGTGGTAAGTGAAGTTATCCAAAACGCCGCAGATTGTGAAAGATGGTTTTAAGGAGAGGGTATCGATTTGAAAAAAACTATAGCTTCGATTATACTCGTTATGTGTATAATTCTGTCGATTGGTGGATGCAGCAAAGAATCAAAAACATACAAGCAAGCAGTGCAGCTTATGGAGTCGTCGGAATATGCGCAAGCGGAAGAGCTGTTTAATTCCCTGGATGACTATAAAGACGCCGCTGACAAAGTACTTGAATGCAAATATCAATATGCTCAATTCTGCGTAGACGCAAAAAGCCCGGATATCCCTGAGGCCGTGCGTATTTATGAAGAGCTTGGAGATTATGGTGATGCAAAGGCTCAATTGGAAACCCTGAAGAAAAAATACTTCTATCCGGATTATGATTATAGGATACCGGCACTTGAGTGTGTGATGACAGGATCACAACATAAAAGCGCAGAAGAATCCAGCGAAAAGCTCGGTTCGTATCATGAATATTCCTATGAATGGAGGTATGATGATCATTATGCTTCCGCATCAAATCTGTCAGAAGGTTTTTCGGAATGGATATCCTATATCAACGAAAATTTTGACGACCTGAAAGCAAAAGAAAAAGGCGCCAACCAGTATACAATCTATTTGGATAATAAAGAGGTCGGAACAGTGATTTCTGTGATAGGAAGCGGCTTTGCGTTTGTGAATGTTCTTATCTACGAAAAGCCCGCTGATTAAAAACGCATCACGCAAAATATGTTGATCACATTCTGTACCTGCTCGACAGTCGCATATAGCTAATAAACAATTACGGAGGGTATGCTGTGAAAAAGAAAACATTAAACATAGTTCAACTGATTCTCTACAGTCTTTGTTTCGCATCCTGCTTTTTGAAAATGTTCGTATACTCCAGCTATAAAGTTTGGATGTACCTCGGTGATGTAGATAAAGTTGAGGATTTATATTATAATCTTTTTACATCTCTTCATTGGATGAAACGCGTATTTCCTGTTCTTCTTTTTATTCTGATCGCTATTCTTTTTGTGATGATGGTTTGTTGTTCCGTGATCAATCTTCTGGATAAAAAAAGCCTCTCACCGTTTGTTTTGAAAGTATATAGCAACAGATATGTAAAAACTGCTTTATGGATTTTGCCTGCCTTGGAGATTATTCTCTTGTCTGTATACATGCTTTGTTGGAGGGCATGCGCAACTGTTCTGACTGACATCAACGATTATTGGTTGTTGGATTTAAACTTCAATATAAAACAGTTTGCATTTCTCCCGTTTTTGTTTTTGTTTTCCGCTCTTTTGT
Organism: uncultured Clostridia bacterium; assembly: GCA_946610835.1. Lineage (GTDB taxonomy): Bacteria > Bacillota > Clostridia > Oscillospirales > Acutalibacteraceae > UBA1425. The sequence continues at coordinate 4,264 of CAMOCU010000072.1, forward strand.
TTTCTGATACATATCACAATATTAACAAACGACTGCATTCTGAGCCTTTGGCAAACAAAAAGAGAATCCTGTTTTGGGCTTTTCGCGGTTTCGGGACAACATCTATGCTTATTGGGCTTATAATTCATTTGACAGATCACTTCACAGCAAGTGCAATTCTATATATTATCAGCCCTGTCTTGATTGTGATTGGCCGTTTAATTGCCGGATTCTATAAGGAAGAACCCTTCCCCGCATCTGGAGGAGATGCTGCCGAAACACCGATTCAGCCAAGCCCTTTAAATACTGCTGCAGTTGTGGAGGATGATACGCAAAATCCGTCACTGACAACCACATCTGATGTGGTTGTCATTAGAAAGTATAAATCATTATTGGATGACGGGATTATTACGCAGGAAGAATTCGACGCAAAGAAAAAACAGTTGTTAGGATTATAATCCGCTTCACCCTCTTGGAAATGGGAGGGTGATTTTTGCGCCTGGAACTTGACGCTTCTTAAAGAAAGATAGCGTTTCGAACGAACTCCCGCGCCGGGAATCGCGGTCGGAACCGCGTCCGCTCGGCGTCAGGGACATCGGAGCGTAGAAAATCGGACGCTATGTTTCTATGAGTGAATAATAAAAGCGTGACATAAAAAACTCACGAGCCAAAATAGGCTCGTGATGTCAGTGGTGGAGATGAGGGGGATCGAACCCCTTACCTCTTGAATGCCATTCAAGCGCTCTCCCAAGTGAGCTACACCCCCGTGGAACAGATACTATTATACTCAAATCTGCAAAAAAGTCAAGCCTTTTTAAAAAAGTTTTTTAAAAAACGCAAAACAAATGTTTGATTTTTTGGCGCGGATATGATATACTGGTTTCAGATCGATGCGGCGGAGGGAAAGTTATGGAAAAATTGAATGAAACACAAAGACGGGTTTATGAGTTTTTGGTGCAGAAAGCGCGCGAGGGTATGTCTCCATCTGTGCGCGAGATCGGTGAGGCGGTGGGGCTGCGCTCCACGTCGTCGGTGCAGGCGAGTCTTGTTGCGCTGGAAAAGGCAGGCGCCATCACCCGCGGCGGACACAACCGCAAACGCTCGGTGCGCATCGTCGGGCAGGAGGAGCCCGCAACACAGGTGCCGCTGCTGGGTACGGTGGCCGCAGGGCTGCCGCTGCTGGCTGTGGAGCAGATCGAGGGATACATTCCCTATTCCGGCCGCGTCTCTTCTGACAAAGCGCTTTTCGCGCTGCACGTCCGGGGCGAAAGCATGATCGAAGCCGGGATTCTCGACGGCGACATAGTGATTGCCGAGCAGGTGCAGTCTGCCGAAAACGGCGAAATGGTGATTGCGCTGGTCGATGACGAGGCCACGGTCAAGACTTTTTACAAGGAAAACGGTTATTACCGTCTGCAGCCGGCCAACAGCGCCTTTGCGCCGATTCTGGTCGATCATGTAGAGATACTCGGCAAAGTCAAAGCGGTTTACCGCTACTATTGAGGAGGGCAACATGTCCGTACCTCTGGCAGAGCGGCTGCGGCCGCAGACATTGGATGATATTGTCGGTCAGCGGCATTTGCTTGCGCCCGGCAAGCCGCTGCGCAGCATTATCCTTTCGGGCGAGCTGCCGAATATGGTCTTTTACGGCCCCTCCGGCGTCGGAAAAACGACGTTGGCCGGAATCATCGCCCGGCAGACAGCCCGCCATCTTGTCAAGCTCAACGGCACAACGGCCGGTACGGCGGAGATCAAGGATGTGATTTCCCGGG
>CAMOCU010000073.1 GCA_946610835.1 uncultured Clostridia bacterium
GGGTTTTTCCGCTTTGATCCGATTGACATTGCGGTTGAAGAACTCCAGAACAGCCGCATCATCGTCAGGACGCGCTTCCATGGTGACGACGGGCGGTTCGGTTGTGCTCTCCTCGGACGGATCATCACCGGTCAGGGAGCAGGAAGCTGTGACAAATAAAGTGGCGCCGACCATCAGCAGGGCGGCAGCTTTGACAAACAAAGACGAGCGCATGCGCACATCCTCCCTTTTCATAATATACATGTTATTTTACCATATCCACCTTTTCCTGTCAACAAAAAAACAAAAATCGAATTGACATGCGCGGCGTTTTGGAGTAGAATATGAAAAGAGAAAATGGAGGTAAAGCCCTATGCAGAATAAACGCAGAAAAAAACGCAAAAACAACGGCACAGCGATTTTGACGCTGCTGCTGATAACGGGAATCGTGATTGCGGGCGGCTTCGCTCTTGCGCATCATCAAAAGATCCGCAAGCAGAGCGACGTCGGGTTTGTGGATGAACAGAATGAAACACAGACCGAGTGGTCTGCGCTTGGCAAATTTGAGTGGGGGACGACCGAAACCACAGCGGCAGGCTCCATAGATTCGCCTGTGTCAACAACAGCGGCCGGTTCCACAGTGCATGATTATGCGCAGGGTTCGGATTATGCCTATGCCTATGCGGGTTTCACGCCCAAAGAAATCGATATTCGCGCGCGTGAATGGAATCTGATGCTTGTCAACCGTGACTATATCCTGCCGCAGGATTACAGTCCGGAGCTTGCCGAAGCAGCGGCCGGCACCGGTGTGCGGATGGATGCACGTGTTGCGCCGTACTATCAAAAGATGTACGATGCGGCCAAGGCGGATGGAATCACGCTCACGCCGCTGTCCGGTCATCGCCGTATCTCCACGCAAAAGACAAATTTTGAAAACAAGATCAACTACTACATCGGTCTCGGAAACGATCGTGTCGCCGCCACGCAAAAGGCGGCCGAGATCATTCTTCCGCCCGGCACGAGCGAGCACAATGCGGGACTGGCGATGGACATCCTTTCGCTGGATGTGGAGTTTGAGCAGACGGCCGCTTTCCGCTGGCTGCAGGCACATGCACAGGATTACGGGTTTATTCTCCGTTATCCCAAGGACAAGGAGGACATTACCAAGATCACGTACGAGCCGTGGCATTGGCGCTTTGTGGGCGAACAGTATGCACCGTTGATTAAAGAGAGCGGAAAGTGTCTGGAGGAGTATCTCGGCGCGGTTTCCTGAACGAACACTCCGGCTTTGACACAATATATTTAGTATAGAAACACAATTGTATAGAAACAGAAAAACGGACAGCCAGGTGGTTGTCCGTTTTTTGACGTTGTGTTCAGGATTCCCGGAGAACGATCATATCTTTGCGTGTGCAGAATTTGCGGATCTCGTCGGCGCGGCTGCTTTTGACAATGAACTGATCCAGCCGGTCAAAGAGGACGGAAACGTCTTTGGTATACACGCCGCCCTGCGGCGATTCATGCAGGATGATGCTTGCGCGGTACTTTTCTTTAAGCGCAAACAAGGTCTGCGTGCCGATTCCGCTGCCGCCGCTGTCGGCGTGCGTAGTGATCCGCTCGGTACCGATTTTGTCGAGCGTTTGCAGATCGAACGCCGTGCCGCTGTCGAATACCCGGATGAGCATGCGCTTGTGCATCGTGCCGATATGCGCGAGCACAAATTTGTGCGTTTCGCCGCCGCAGGCGATCATGGCGTTTTCAATCAGATCCGCAAGGATGGTTTTCACGTCGGCGTCGGAAATGTTTTGTGCGGACTGCGCGGACTGAAATTCTGTGACGGCGGTGTCAAAGCGGATGTTTAGCGCTTTGGCTTTTTCAAACATACATTCCAGCACTCCATCCAGCGCAACGTCACCGGTGCTTTGAATGGAGTGCGCGTCAGATTCGTAGGCGTGCAGCACACCCGTGCGTTCGGCGGTCATTTCGTCCAGCTCATGCAGCAATTGACGGCCGACGGCGTTTTGCGGCTGCGGAGCGTCCAGATACGTCCGCACCGCGTGCGCCATGGCAGGAATAAGCTTGTTGTCGCGGTGGATCACGGCGGAAAGCGCGTCTTTTTCGTCGCGCAGCGTTTGCAGCTGCGTCTGCTGCTTTTGCGCCAATGCGCGCAGCATGTCGATTTCCTGCCGGCGCAGCAGCGAAAGGTATCGTTTACGGATGTTCCTGCGCCACCAGACGAGGATCAGGAACGGGAGCACAAGCGCGGTTGAAAACCCGGCGGCAAAAGCTGCACTGAAAGCGGTTTCTACAAATGTCCAGACAGAGAGCAACAGCACTAATATGCTCAGAATCATACCGGCGTTCAACGTACGGGCATCCTTCAGGAACGGCATTCCGGACTTGAACCGTTTGACCCGAAACAGCAAAACCAGCGCAGGAGCAACCAGCAGAAGCGGCAAGGTCTTGTAGAAATAATACCAAAATCCTTCACTGTCGGGCGGAGTAAGCCTGCATGCAAACAGGACAAGAGAACACGACGTGCCGGTCAGCAGATAAATGCCGTATACAATTCCGTATGCAAGAACCGTTTCGGAATACGCAGCGCGAAAGGGGAGAGCGAATAAAACTTTGTTCAGGCAGAAGGCGCCGATGAGCGTGATCGGAATGCAAAGCATTTGATGCAAATCGCCGGTCAGAGAGGATGCCAAAGAAAGCGGAACAAATGCCCCGAGCATCCCAATAATTTGTTTGTGTGTGCGCGAAGTTTTGCTTATGTTTTGAAACGCATAAGCTCCGAAAAGAAACAATAAAAGTGTTTTCAGAAAACTGAAGATCAAACAGATCCCTCTTTTCAGCACTTATGAAATGCTTGTAATGCCGCATTTTTACGCTTCCCGGAGAACGATCATATCTTTGCGTGTGCAGAATTTGCGGATCTCGTCGGCGCGGCTGCTTTTGACAATGAACTGATCCAGCCGGTCAAAGAGGACGGAAACGTCTTTGGTATACACGCCGCCCTGCGGCGATTCATGCAGGATGATGCTTGCGCGGTACTTTTCTTTAAGCGCAAACAAGGTCTGCGTGCCGATTCCGCTGCCGCCGCTGTCGGCGTGCGTAGTGATCCGCTCGGTACCGATTTTGTCGAGCGTTTGCAGATCGAACGCCGTGCCGCTGTCGAATACCCGGATGAGCATGCGCTTGTGCATCGTGCCGATATGCGCGAGCACAAATTTGTGCGTTTCGCCGCCGCAGGCGATCATGGCGTTTTCAATCAGATCCGCAAGGATGGTTTTCACGTCGGCGTCGGAAATGTTTTGTGCGGACTGCGCGGACTGAAATTCTGTGACGGCGGTGTCAAAGCGGATGTTTAGCGCTTTGGCTTTTTCAAACATACATTCCAGCACTCCATCCAGCGCAACGTCACCGGTGCTTTGAATGGAGTGCGCGTCAGATTCGTAGGCGTGCAGCACACCCGTGCGTTCGGCGGTCATTTCGTCCAGCTCATGCAGCAATTGACGGCCGACGGCGTTTTGCGGCTGCGGAGCGTCCAGATACGTCCGCACCGCGTGCGCCATGGCAGGAATAAGCTTGTTGTCGCGGTGGATCACGGCGGAAAGCGCGTCTTTTTCATTGCGCAGCATCTGCAGCTGCGCCTGTTGTTTTTGCGTTAATGTGTGCAGTGCATCGATTTCCTGCCGTCGCAGCAGCGAAAGGTATCGTTTGCGGATGTTCCTGCGCCACCAGACGAGGATCAGGAACGGAAGCAAAATCGCAACAGACGCGGCGGCAATGAATGCGGAACTGACCGCTGTTCTGCTGGAGATCCAGATACACAGCAAAATCATGGCAAAGGCGGCATAAGTGCCTGCGCGGGAATATTCACCGGAATTCAGATACTGCATGCCGGAACGGAATCTTTTGACGCGGAACAGATAGAACAGGCAGGGAAATATCAGAACCAGTACAATGGACTTTGTGACGAGGTCAAACGCGGCAGACACGGCATTGGCTTCCAAATGAAGAATGCCATATAGTATGCCGGAAAGAAGTGCGTTTGACAGTATATAGGCGCCAAGCACAATCCCGAACGCATTCGTCGCGGCTGCATAGGCGAATGCGAAGGAATTGCTGTATGCAAAGCGGATCAGCAGGATCAGACCGATGTAAACGACCAGAATCGAGAGCGGCGGAAAAGCGGACTCCGCGAGCGCCGTGCAGACGGCAAGGACGGCGGCGATCCCGTCCGCAAGCGCCAGACGGCGCGGCGGAAGCGGCGCAGGCCGGATAATCTTTTGAAATGCATAATGGCCGTAAAAGAATAAAAGAAGAATTTTGGCCAAACGAAAAATCATTGCCTTTCCTCTTTTCAATAATACTCAACGGAAAATTCATACCACAAACAAATCGCAATTTTTTGCAAAATCCGCTATCCTTTTCTTAGCAAAAAGAAAGGTGGTGGAAAACGTGGGATTCTGGGAATGGATTCTGTGGATCTTCAAGAAGTGAAGACAGAGCAAAATAGCACGGGCTGCATAATCGCAGCCCTGTTTATTTTTACGGCAGCGCCGCGCACCGGAAATTGTGCGGCGCTGCCGTATATTCGTTAATATTCAAGCTTCAGCTTTTGCGCGTAATAAAAAATGAATTCCGTAATTGTCGGCACGCCCTTTTCGGAATGAATGGGCGCGGTATAGTGCTGCAGCAGATCTGCGGTATCCGAGGAACGCCATGTGCGATTGATCGCGTTCTGCATGGCGCGCTCCACACTGGCGGTCGTTTTGCCGTATTTTTGCCCGACTTTGTTGCAAACGCTGCCTTTGCCGTCGCGCAGGGCGATTTGAATCGCATCGACCAGATACTGGTACCCGACCGCCTTGGGACTGATGCCGATCACGTCCAGTTCCGCGCAGATTCGCCGCGCCAGATTTTTCTCTTTTTGTTCCGGCGTGATCAGCAGCTCGGCCTGCGGCGCCTGGCGATTGCTTTTTTCAAGAATGATGTCCTTCATCATGTTGAGGAATTCGACCGCAGCGGCAGAGGAATAGTCCTGCTGATGCTTGGACATGATGAAATCCACGCCCAGCTGACGAATGTAATCGTACGTTGTCTGGCTGGAATTGTTGGTGGTGACAAGGATATAGGGGGTTTTGGGCAAGCTGAGCTGGCGGATGTCGCGCAAAAACAGGATACCATTCCCCACGCCCAGATGCAGTTCCAGATCTAAAATTACCACGTCCGGCAGACAGTCGCGAACGTATTCCACAGCGCGTGTGGCATTGTTGGTTACCTCAACCAGAGAAAAGCGCTCGTTGCTTTGAATCAGGGAAATAAATTCCGCGCAAGCGGCCGGATCGTCTTCGATCAACAGGATTGAAAGCTTTTTGTCCATTTCCGTAACTCCTTCCATCGTACAAACAGATTATAACATCGTGTTCAATAAAATGCAACAAAAATCTGTGTAAGCTTTCAAAAAAGAGGGAAATATCAAAGAATACCGCACACAAACACACACAAATTCCAACAATCACAGAAAAACAGCCGATTCGTGAACCGATTATTTCCAACACGAAGGCTTGGATGGATTGAACAAAAAGAAATAGCCGCAGGGAACGCCCCCGCGGCTGCCGGCAGATTCGGAAATAATCAGTGATTCCTTAGGATTCTTTTGTTTTTTGCGTCATGCCGCTGTGCGTGAGCACGACGCGTACGGTTTTGCATAAAATTCGGAAATCGAGCCACAGACTCTGGTTGTCCACATACTCTTTGTCAAAGGCGGCTTTTTCGGCGTCCGTGATTGTATCGCGCCCGTTGATCTGCGCCAATCCGGTCACGCCCGGCCGCACGCGGTATACGCCCGCCTGCAGGCGCAGTTCGCGGATCTCTGTTTCTTCCGGGATCAGCGCCTGCTTGCCGTCAAAGAACAGGATAGCGTT
>CAMOCU010000074.1 GCA_946610835.1 uncultured Clostridia bacterium
AAAAGCTTACTTCGCAATCCGCACACCCCAATTGTGCGGTATTGCCTTAATGATTGTGAACAGGAGCTGAATCAGATACAACGGCAGGCGGATCAAAAATTCAAAAAAAGATCCGGACATCGCCTGCGCTGCAACAGTGTCATCCGCCGCGCAAGCTGTGATTTGCATGCACGCGAAAGTAAACAATAATACCAGCGTGAGCACAAGAGCTTTTTTCCATGTCTTCATGTACATACCCCCCCTTCTTATGAAATTTCAAATTCTCTTAAACTGTGTAAGAAAGTTTAGGAAATCACGGATAGAATCCGCTGCGTTCGAGAGAGCAGAGCCTTGATCTTCATATCGGGATAAAATTCCTTGCACGAACACTACGGATTTTCTGTGTTTCCCGAGGATTTGAGCAGGTGCGTGGCGAAATGTGCATTTGATTAAGAAAAAACTGCTTCATAACTATAACAGTCAGAATTTCTTTTACCGTTTTCTCCACTCACTGCGGATATATCCTATCACAAAAAAACAATTACGCACGTCAAAGGACACAAGCGTGGTCGAATCCGGCACGAATGCAGATACAATCACTTAAGGAAGCACTGGATGAACCCGATGCGCACGATGGAACGGTTCTTTGACATCTGCCCGCACATAATCCTTTGCTTTACGCCAGCAAAGCGGCAGTCTTTTGTTCGATCTGCCCCAAATTTCTCGTTCCCTTGCACATCAGGATTGAATCAGCGCTTCCCTAAAATAAAAAACGATCGGCATGAGCCGGTCGGAGGCGTAAAAAAACGCTGAATAAATCGGATGTGCAGGAGAACGGAAAAAGATCCGTTTTTCTCGTGCCATCGAAATGATTCAGCGCTTTCTTTATTTATGCTTGTTTTTGTTGCTTGGATCGCTCAAAATCTCCATGAAGATTTTCAGCTTAATACAATGGAAATATCGCACGGAGTGGTCAAACTATACTGCCGAGTATCCTTCATATGTTCAGCAGTAAACGTCTCTGAAGAAAACATAGATCTTTTCGATCACGCCGAAGAACATTTTGGCGGACAGAATCAGACGGTCAAACAGAGCGTTGACAACGCCTTCATTCGGCAGAGCGGAGCCGTCGGCGGCCATCGTGGTCACAGAGAGCACCACAGCCATAACGGCCACAACCGCAAGCAGTGCAAGCAATTTTTTACGCATGAAAAACTCTCCTTTCGATCAGACAGCGGTTTTGGGTGCGAACACCTTGTCATACAGCCACTGCTTGACAAACAGCATTGCGTTGCTGATTGCCTTTGCGATTTTGAAGAAAGGCGACGCAATGTTTTTGCGCAGGGTGTAGAAGAAATCGACAATGTAGTAGAAGTCGTCCACATCGTCGCGGGAAGGAACCTTGTGACCCTTTTCCCATACGCCGTATACGCTCAGTACGTTGGTGTTTTCCTGATAACTTCTGACAGCCCAGCCGACAAAGGTGTTTTCGTCGGAATAGGCGATGGTGAAGTCTGTGAAATCCAGACCCTTGATGACGCCTTCTTCGTTTTTGGAGAAAGAGTCGTCACGGAAGCTGACTTTGCCGGAGGTGCTGAATGCAAGGTTGTTGGGATCCTGCGGCGTCCAGCCCTTGACCGTGACGCCGTCAGCATCGGGATAGTAATCGATCTTCATCGCAACGCTGCTGCTTTTGAAGGAGACGATGTGGTCGCCTTCGTGCAGGATCGTGGCGTTTTCGTTGCCCTTGGTCATGTACTGGATCTCGTCAAAATCATGATCCTTTGCAAGTTCGTACGTGTTGTAGGTGATTTCTTCTTCTGTAGCGGATTCCGGCTCGGAAGGATCCTCCGCATCGGCGGCGAATGCCACCAGAGCAGAGCCGGTAAACAGCATCAATGCGGCCATGCATACCGCAAGAAATTTTTTCATCGTGCAGCCTTCCTTTCTGTTATCTGTTTTTGCCCAGCATTCTTGCCCACAGTTCGATAACCTTGGGCACAAAGACGATCAGACCGTCGCCGATTTTGTCGAGGAACGCAAGCCATTTGGAGTAGATCTTTTCCAGGAAAGATTCAAATCCGGTCGGCTCTCTCGTTTCGTACACAGCGCGCAGCGAAATGGTCAGCGCGGAACTGCTTTCGCTCACATCGACGATCTCCCAGCCTGTGAGAGTAGTGTACTGGATCAGTGTGGTCTTTTCATATTCATAGTCGATGGTCAGTGTGATGCCCTTTTTCAGTTTCTTCTGTTCGTCGGAGGACAGAGAAGACAGGATTTCTGCCGGGGCATGGAATTCCGTGTTTTTGGTTTCCATCTCACCGACTGTATCGCCGATATTGGCGACGGGATAAGAACCTGCATACAGTTCGCCCGAAGAGAAGCTCGCGATGCTGTCACGGAACGAAACGACGCCGATGAAGTCTTCGTCGGCATATTTTTTCTGCAGGGCGCTGGTGACGTGATCTCTGTCTTGCGAACTTACGGAGTAGGTCACGGTCAGCACATCGCATTCTTCATGAACAGAAGTGATTTTGTCGCCGGGAGCGAGAATCTGGCCGACATAGTAGCCGGAATCCGTTTTGACGATCTCGGGCTCTTCAGGGGTTTCGGGATCCGCTGCATCCGCGGCGCACACGCTCATTGCAAAGCAGCTCAGCAGTGTGAGCAGGGAGAGCAGGACAGCTAATACTTTTTTCATGGTTTTGTATTCCTCCTATCCGTGTCGATCAGACAAAGAATGAAGTGATGCGCTGCATCAGATCGGCCAGGTAATTGATCAGATAATCAATAAAGGTCTTGGCATAGTCCGCCATCATGGCCTTGAAGCCCTGCCAGCCGTGATAGGTGGGCACATCCCACTGCGCGGTCAAAACGATGCGGTTGAATTCTTTGCCGGAGTAGGCGTTGTCCACACGCCAGGATTTGAACGCGTAGCCTGCGCTGTGTTCAAAGTCGATGGAATAGGAACGGCCGCTCTTCTGCGTTCCGCTTTCCAGGACGAAATCGGTGCTCTCGCCAACGGCGCGCACGGTGTAATTTGTGCTCTGGAAATCCAGGAACTTGGTCACGCCCTTGGACTGGCTTGCCGCGTCCGTGCCGGGCAGGTACTCCACGATCAGCACATCGCTGACTGCAGGAGTGTCTGTGTCGTCGGCCGCCTCAACAGGCTCTTCGGGATCGTCAGGCTCTTCGGCGCTGATCGGCAGCAGAATGATGTCGGTAGGCTGGAAATAGACGTCGTCGCCGGCCTGCAGCGCCGCAATGATGTCCTCGATTTTGTATTCCACAGGCGTATAAGCCGGGGTTTCGGGCACTTCCGGTTCGGCCGTGTCCTCGGCGTGTGCGGCAACGGCAAACACGCCGCAGCACATCACAAGCGCCATGAAAATGGAAAGCAGTTTTTTCGTCATGATATGTACCTCCTTACACTTCATCAGACTTCCACGCCGAACAGTCTGTACAGCAGGGGCTTGAGCGTTCCGGTCAGGAAAATGGAGATTACGGGACCCACAGCGCCGGGAAGAAGAATCAGATAGCCGCGGATCGTTTCGATGAAGTTGAGAACCGCATCCAGCGCCTTGGCGATGGGATTGTCGTACACTTTGCTCTCGTCAGAACTGGGTTTGGTTGTGGCAGGCGCTGTGGACGGTTCTTCGCCGGGGTGTCTGTCCCACAGGGCATACAGGTCAATCGTCACTTTCGCGTTGGACGTCTTGCTCCACGTGACAGCTTTGGACACGACCCAGCCGAGGAACTTGCCGTTGGAGAACTTTTCGTTGTGCAGCGCAAAGTCGATCGGCGCCACGCCGCGCTCACGCGGTTCGGAATCTCTGGCGACCAGCGCGTCAGCATTCAGACCGACAACCGTGATCTCCGGCGAATCTCCCTTGACAAACGATGCGGAGGACAGGAATGTTTTGTAGTATTTGGGGCTTTTGGCATAATAGTCAGCAACCGCTTCACCGTTTTTGGTGTCCACATCCCATTTTTTGGTATCCAGTTCATACTGGGGGATGATCGTCTCTTTCCAGTATCTGTTGCTTTGGCTGGTGGAAAGCTCCGCTGCATCGGGATGGTAGACAAAATCCACGTACTTCGGCTTTTCTGCCGTTGCGCCGGCCGCTGTGATTTCATCAAAGCGGATCACATCGCCGTTTTGCAGCAGCGTGACCTCACCGTCGGCTTTGTTCAAAGCGACGATGGGGTTGTCTCCGCCTGTCCAGGTGTATACATTGCCTGCAGGCTCTGCATCGTCTTCTGCGGAGACGTTGCAGACAGCGATTACGCTGAATGTCAGCAGCACCGCGAGAAGCGTCGCGAGAACTTTTTTCATAGTAATTCCTCCTTAAACATTGCGCCGGGTCGCTTACCCGGTCAAATTCACTATTCATTGTAAACGATTTGCCGGCGCATTACAAGAGGAAATCCTAAAAAAATAATATTTTTTTGGTTCATTTTCGTCAAAACGACGAAATGAAAGACTGTTTTTTGTGCAGGATTACCATTGCCCTTTACGAACAGTTTGCAATAGTTCCTCGATGGAAAAAAGTGTGCCGAATGTGTTGCCGACGGGTGCCGGGAGCAGGGACAGGTACGCGCGCCATTCGGCTGCGTTCCGAAGCTCCGGCAGCGAAAGTGTACGCGGCGAGACGGGAAGATCCCACTGCGCCGCGACGCGCGTCCCGGAGGACAGGTACCCTGTTCGCTCACGGACAACAATTACGCCCAGTGCGCCGAGGATCAGACACAGCAGGATGCACTGTACACGGATATATCCGCGCAAAATACGGCGGGAGGACAAGCTGTGCATGACTGCGCCCCCTTTCAAGATACGAGCTGCAGAATCTCTTCGACAGAGAGATGCGGTTGCAGCGCATGGTTGATCGTCAGGGCCAGAAGCTGCGCCGCGCGTTCGATCACAAGGTCGATTTCCCGCGGCGTAATCATCATATCCGCGCCCTCGCGGCGTATTGTGCTGTCCGGGGGATCCTCGGACAGATCTTCCACAAGCGTGGCGGCATCCACGACCGTCGGCACGCCCAGCGCAATCACAGGCACGCCGAGACTTTCCTCTGTCAGCGCCGCGCGGGCATTGCCTACGCCGGAACCGGGAGATACGCCGGTATCCGCCATCTGGATCGTGCAGCCCAGACGCGACAGCCGCCGTGCCGCCAGCGCGTCCACCGTTACCACGGCTGCCGGCTGCACGGTCTGCACAGCGCCGCGCAGCAGCTCGCCGGTTTCGATGCCCGTGCGTCCCAGCACCCCGGGGATCAGATTGACTACCGCGCGCAGATCGCCCAGTCCGGCCGACGCGGCAAGCTCGCCGCAGATGTGCCGTGTGGCCAGCACAAGCGCGGAGCATTTCGGCCCGAGCGCATCGGGCGTGATCTGCTCGTTGCCCAGCCCGGCCACAAGGATGGTTCCCGACGGCGGGAGCAGGGTCTGCAGCTCCTTTGCGAGTACGGCGACATCCGCGTCCGGCAGCGCGGCGTTGCGCTTGAAGGGCGGCGTTTCAATCGTGATATACCGCCCGATCGGTTTGCCCATGGCCGCGGCGGCGTCAGGTGTACGGATGGCGATGCGGTGCAGCGTCAGATTGCCGGTACGCTGCGTTTCGCACGTGACCCCGTCCGGCAGCCGACCGCCGAAGGATTCGCTTTTTTCCAGCGCAAGATCGGTTCTCAAATCCATTTACAAATCTCCTTTTGTCTGCAGTGAAAAAAATCCTGTAAAATATGAAAATTTACTTGCAATTTCTGTGCAAGTGTGCTAAACTAATTAAACGTATAGTAGGCGATTGCGAAAGTTCGGTATGGATTCCCCCCACCCACCGCATCG
>CAMOCU010000075.1 GCA_946610835.1 uncultured Clostridia bacterium
GCGGCGCCATGATCACCGGCAATACGGCATCCAACGGCGGCGGCGTTTATGTCCACACCAACTGCCCGGCTGCTATCAGCGGCGGAACAATCATGAGCAATACCGCCACAAACGGCGGCGGTCTCTATGTTTCCGGTATCCTTTCGCTCTCCGGTGCAACGATCAGCGCCAACTCCGCCACAACGGGCAAGGGCATTTATCAGTCCGGCACCCTGCGCATGAGCGGCAGCGTAAAGCTTTCCGCTGCAAACGATATTTATCTCCCCTCCGGAAAAACCGTCACCAACACCGCGCGCATCACCACCGACGGCATTGTCGCGTATCTGACGGCCGCAAATTATCAAGTCGGCACGCGCGTTCTCGACGGCGACGCCTGCGCATCCAACTACGCCAAGTTTGTACTCAATGTCCCAAGCGGACAGAATGAGCTGTTTATCAATTCCACCGGCTATCTTGTGGCTAAGGAAGCGCACAACGTAGCAAAGGTCAGCGTCTTTGGCGCGTACGATGTGTATTACACGTCGCTCAAAGAAGCGGTCGAAGCGATCGGTGAGGGCGCAGGTATGGTCACGATGATCGACGACGATGAGATCGAAGAAACCATCGACGTACGCGGCGACATCACGGTCACCATTCAGGGCGACGAGGAAGCAACGCGCACACTCTCCCGGTTCCGCACCTGCACAGGTTCCATGTTCTATGTCGCCGAGGGCGCAACGCTTGAATTCGGCGCGGCAGGCTCCGAGAACGACAGCGCACTGGTGGTCAGCGGCAGCCGCGACCTGTACGGCGTATACGGCGACAGCATTGTCGACAATCACGGCACACTGCGACTGCGCGACGGCGCAACGCTTGCACACACGGCCGTAAGCGGTAACGGCGCGGCGATCCGCAACGCCGGAACACTGGAAATCTCCGGCGGCAAGATTACGGATTGCACTGCCTCGCTCGGCGGCGCGATCTACAACACCGGCACCGTACAAATCACCGGCGGCACAATTTCGGATTCCACCGCCACATCCGGCGGCGCATTGTACAACGCCGGCGGTTCCGTAGCCCTGCAGAGCGGCACAATTACCGGCAACGACGCCACTAACGGCGGCGGCGTATACAATGCCGGCACCTTCGACTTTGAGGGCGGCACGATCACCGCCAACAACGCCACTAACGGCGGCGGTATTTACGCGCAGTCCGGCACAACAAATCTTAAAGACGGCACGGTCACGATCATCGTTCCCTATGTCAACGACGAAGGACAGACCGAATACACCTACGACGAGCAGAGTGTTTCCTGCGCGCTCACAGCCAACACGGGCACATACGGCGGCGGCCTGTACGTTGCCGGCGGCAGCGGCGCTTTCACGGCCGGCGAGTTTACCGGCAACAGTGCCAAACAGGGCGGCGGATTGTATCTGGCGTCCGGGCAGTCGTACACGCTCACCGGCAGCTCGTTCAGAGGCAACACCGCCACTGCACGCGGCAGCGGCGTCTACGCAGCCGGTACGCTGACGATCCGCGACTTCTCCTCCGACGAGGATATTTATCTGCTTACCGGACAGACGGTTGTGCCGGACGGCGCTTCCGTACACGCGGTACTCACGCCGCACGCGCCGAGCATCGGGCTTCGCGTTCTTTCCGGCAGCAAAGTTACCGCGTTGTACAGCGGATTTACGGTCAGCAACACGCGCTTCTTCATTTCCGCCAACGGCACGCTGGATACCGACACGCTTTCGCTCAAGTCCACATCCACCATGTCGGTCGATTATAACGACGGCACGATCTGCGGCGTGGACAGTGCGAACAACAACCCCGCCGCAATACGTGAGCATTTTGAAAATGCGAACACCTCGCTTGTATTCCGCGACAGCAGCGGGCAGGTTCTGGCCGAAGATGCACCGGTCACCACGAACGACGTCCTGCAGCTGGTGGACGGCAGCGGCCGCGTGCTGGACAGCAAACTGTTCGTCCTTGTGGGCGACGTGGATGGCGACGGCGATTTCGACGGCGAGGACGCTGTATATATCCGCTGCTTCGCCACCGGACGGCTGGATAAAGCGAGCTACGGTGCAACAGCCTACCGCGCGGCAGACGCCAACAACGACGGCGTCATTGACGCGACCGACGCGGATATTCTGCGCTCGTGCGGTTTGCTGAAGGGTACGGTCACGCAGCCTGTGTTCGACAACACTGTGGATTAAACGCTTTTAGCCTCCCGTGTCTGACACACTTTCAAAAGCATTCGTATAGAGTCAAAAGCTCCGCATTCCACTTGATCGGGAAATGCGGAGCTTTGTTCTTGAAGAGAATTTTTACGAGAAATTTTGAATTTCCCGAACACTTGCATTTTTACGCCAAACATGGTATCCTATTTTAAAATAAAAGCCGCCGGAAAACCGGCGCAGAAAGGATTCATACAGTTATGAAAAAAGATTTAGGAGTTATTCCGGCCGTATATCCGATGCCTGTGCTGATCGTCGCAGCCTATGACGAGGACGGCAAAGTCAACGCCATGAACGCGGCCTGGGGTATGATATGTGACATGGATCGGATCGCGCTGTTTATCAGTGAAGGACACAAAACAACGCAGAATATCCTGCATACAAAGGCATTCACCGTCAGCCTTGCCGACCGTGCGCACATGGATGCGGCAGACTTTTTCGGCATTGCCACCGGCAACAAAATGGCCGACAAATTTGAAAGATCCGGCTGCACTGCCGTTCCCGGCACACATGTTCACGCGCCGATCATTGAGGAATTCCCTGTTGTGATGGAATGCGAACTGGCTGAGGTGAGCAAGACCGAAAGCTTTTACTGCATTGTCGGCAAAATCATCAACACCGCCGCGGAAGCGGATGTTCTGGACGAAAAAGGAAAAATCGACCCCGCCAAAACGCAGGCGCTCATTTTTGACCAGTTCCGCCACGGGTATTATATCACCGGCGAGCAGGTCGGCAAAGCCTGGAACGCAGGCGCCGCTTTGATGAAGGGCGAATAACGCTTCGCATTTTTTACGCAAACGACACGCAGAAACGCCGCAGCCTATTATAGGCTGCGGCGTTGATCGTTACAAAGCGGGAATTACAGACCGTATTTGCTGCGCACGGTATAGCCGGTGTGTAGAATCTCGTGCGCTTTGTGGCTGTTGGGCTTTTCGAGGTATTCTTCGTAAATACGCTTGATGTCAGGGTTGTCGTGGGAGAACCGCACTGGCAGCGCCTTGTCGTCGGCATACAGTCCGGCTGCGCGCTCCGCACGCAGATCGAGCACATTGCGCACCTTGGACGGCTGGATGGGCTGGCCGCCGCCGTTGACACAACCGCCGGGGCACGCCATAATCTCGATGAAATCATACTGCTTTTCGCCCGATTTCACCATCTCCAGCAGCTGCTTGGCGTTGGAGAGGCCGGATGCGACCGCCACGCGCACAACGTTGCCGTTGACATTATACTCGGCCTCTTTGATGCCCTTGGTTCCGCGCACGTCGTCGAATTCAACTTTTTCCGGATTCTGACCGGTGATGGAGTACACCGCCGTACGCAGCGCAGCTTCCATCACGCCGCCCGTTGCACCGAAAATAGTGCCCGCGCCGGAGCCCAGTCCGAAGGGAGCGTCAAATTCGCCTTCCGGCAGCTGATTGAACAGGATGCCGTTTTTGCGAATCATGCGCGCCAATTCGCGCACAGTCAGCACCACGTCGATGTCCGGCAGATCCTTGACCGCAGTGTGGTCGACACGTTCCGCTTCAAATTTTTTGGCTGTACAGGGCATGACAGAGACGACAAACACGTCCTTGGGGTCGATGCCCATTTTTTCGGCGTAATAGGTCTTGGCTACCGCGCCGAACATTCCCTGCGGCGATTTGCAGGTGGAAAGATTCGGGATGAACTCCGGATAATAGTATTCACAGAACTTGATCCAGCCGGGAGAGCAGGAGGTAATCAGCGGCAGATTCTGCTTGGTCGTATAACGGCTCAGGAATTCTGTCGCTTCCTCCATGATCGTCAGATCCGCGCTGAAGTTGGTATCGAACACCTTGTCCACGCCCAAACGGCGGATGGCGGTGACCATTTTGCCCGTCACGATGGAACCGATCGGCAGGCCGAATTCTTCGCCCAGACCCACGCGCACGGACGGCGCAGTCTGCACCACAACGTGCTTGGACGGATCCTGAATGGCGGCATAAACCTTTTCGGTATCGTCGCGCTCGGAAAGCGCGCCTGTGGGACATACGGTGATGCACTGGCCGCAGGAAACGCACGCAACGTCGCCCAGCGGCAGTTCAAAGGGCGAGGCAATGTGCGTATCGAAGCCTCTGTCCTGCGCACCGATGACAGATACTGCCTGCAGTTTTTCGCAGGCCGCGCTGCAGCGGCGGCAAAGGATGCACTTTTCGTTGTCTCTGTACATATGGGACGCGCTGCGGTCGATGTTGTATTTGTTCATGCGGCCGGCAAAGCGATCCTGTTTTTCCACGCCGTATTCCTGACACAAGGTCTGCAGTTCACAGTTGCCGCTGCGCACACAGGTCAGGCACTCTTTCTTATGGTTGGAAAGCAGCAGTTCCAGCGTCATTCTGCGCGCTTTGATCAGATCAGGGCTGTTGGTGGTGATCGCCTCGCCGTCGTTGACGGGATAAACACACGACGCCACAAGACCTCTGGCCTTGCTGGCCTTGACCACGCAGATGCGGCACGCGCCGATTTCGTTGATGTCTTTCAAAAAGCAGAGCGTCGGGATCTCCGCCCCTGCGAGGCGGGCGGCCTCAAGCGCAGTCGTACCCTTCGGCACGCTGACCTCTACGCCGTTGACTTTTACATTAAGCATTTCCATAAATCAGATCCCCCTTATTCCTTGATGATCGCGCCGAACTTGCACTTCGCCATGCAGGAACCGCACTTGATACACTTGGATGCGTCGATCACATGCGGCTGCTTGACAGTGCCGGAGATGGCGTTGACCGGACAGACTCTTGAGCAGGCAGTGCAGCCCTTGCACTTGTCGGGCAGGATCTTGTATTGCAGCAGATCCTTACATACGCCGGCGGGACATTTCTTGTCCACAACGTGGGCAACGTATTCGTCGCGGAAGAACTTGAGCGTTGCAAGCACCGGGTTGGGCGCCGTCTGGCCGAGTCCGCACAAGGAGTTCGCCTTGATGTAGTACGCCAGCTCTTCGAGCGCGTCGATATCCTCGAGCGTACCTTTGCCGGAAGTGATCTTTTCCAGCAGCTCTTTCATACGCAGCGTGCCGATCCGGCAGGGCGTACATTTGCCGCAGCTTTCGTCCACAGTGAAATTCAGGAAGAATTTCGCGATGTCGACCATGCACTTGCTTTCATCCATGACGATCAGGCCGCCGGAACCCATCATGCAGCCGATGGCCGTGAGGTTATCGTAATCAATCTCGGTGTCGATCAGGCTTGCGGGAATGCAGCCGCCGGAGGGACCGCCGGTCTGCGCCGCCTTGAACTTTTTGCCGCCGGGAATACCGCCGCCGATGTCCTCGATGATGTGACGCAGCGTGGTGCCCATCGGGATTTCCACAAGGCCGGTGTTCTTGATATTGCCGCCGAGTGCAAAAACTTTGGTACCCTTGCTGCGCTCGGTACCCATGGAGGCGAACCAGTCCGCGCCTTTCAGGATGATCTGGGGCACGTTGGCAAACGTCTCGACGTTGTTTTCGGTTGTGGGTTTGCCGAAAAGTCCTTTGACTGCCGGATAAGGCGGTCTCGGTCTGGGCTCGCCGCGGTTGCCTTCGATGGAGGTCATGAGCGCCGTCTCTTCGCCGCAGACGAATG
>CAMOCU010000076.1 GCA_946610835.1 uncultured Clostridia bacterium
GCTGCGGAAATGGTTTTTCCTCCATGCAAACACAGACAAATAAACCCGCCGTTTCGCGGCGCATAACAAAAAGCAACCGGACTGCCACAATGGTGGTCCGGTTGCCGTTTTTCGGCATTCGCGCCGTAAAAGAATACGCGTCTTTTCTGCTCTTATTTCAGCAAATGGACAGCAGCGGCGATTCCGCCCGCAACGAGCGCGGCCGCGCCTGTCGCGCCGAAAAGGACGGCACGTTTGACGTCGAATTCGTCCGCACTCATAAAATAATCCATCCGTGTGCGCATCGTTTTGCCGAGCAGATCGTAATAGGTCAGGATATATGTGTCAAAGTTCCACGGATCCTTTTCGTCGATCTCGAACACGCGCACACCCCGCGACTGCGGCGTGCCATAGCTGCGGAAAGAGGCGCCCGGCGTCTGGATCATCCGCACGCCGTGAAGATTGGTGTCGAAGCAGTTCGCATGGTCGTGACCAAACACCAGCGCGCAAACATCTCCCTGCGCGCGGATCGCGTCCAGCTGGCCAAAATCGGTATCACACACACAGGGGTATTCCGCCGCAAAGCCTTCCGCGCGTTCCGGATCAAGCTTATACGGCAGGTCGTCGTCGCCGCGCCACTGCACGGCGTCCGGATCGTCCGCCTCGCACTGCACAAATAGTTCTGTGATCTGCGGCACCGGCACATGCTGGAACATCAGCGACGGCACCGGCGCGCCGCCGTTGGCCGCCTTCAGCGTATCGCTCTCGCTTTGATACCAGCGGATCGCTTCGGGCTTAACATAGCAATACCCCTTTCCCGTGCCGTCGTCTTTGCCGGCGGAGTCAAGCATCCATAGGTTGTAAACAATTTTTTCGCCGTCGCTGCCGTAGATCGGGACGTTGTATGTATCGCAGTCCAGCTCCGGGTGCGCATCGTTGAGTCCGAAAAAGCAGCTATAGTTTTTGTACATATCCGCCTGCTCCTGTTTGGTCAGCGGATTGAGATCGTCGTGGTTGCCGTAGATCATGCAAAACGGGATCTGCCGCGCCTGCACAGGACGCAGCACATAATCGAGCGCCTGCGCCATGCGCTTTGCAATCAGCGCCTTATCCTTCGTTTTCATGCCCAGGCGGTTTTCGTCCAGATGGTTGCCGTGGACATTGTCGCCGGTGAATACAACCAGATCCGGCTGCACGGTGTCATATGCCGCGTCCAGCATTTTCAGCATGGCGCGACGGACAAAATGCATGTCCTGCGGATCGCTGACCTGCAGGATACGCAATTTTCTGTCTTTGGGAAAACAAATTTTTCTGTCGATCTGCATGTGTTTACTCCTTTAAAAAGTAGGAAAGCGCGCCGTAGCATTCGGTGCTTTTTCCCGCGGTTTCGGCGGCAGCGCGTGCAAATGCGCACGCATCGTCCACTGTCATGTTCTGCATCCGCACGCCGCTGCTGAGCATCGCGCGCACGAATGTGCCAAAGAAAATATCGCCCGCACCGGTGGTGTCGACCGTCTGTGCCGGATACGGCGGAATATGCACGCAAGCGCCGTCCATACTCACATACGCGCCCCTGGCGCCGTCGGTCACCAGCACCAGCCGGATCCCTTTGCTGTGCATCGCCTGCACGCCGTCCGCCATCTCCGCTTTGCCGGAAAGCATCGCCAGTTCTTCGACGGATATTTTCAAAATATCCACAAAGGGCAGCAAATCAGACATTTGTTCCACCGCCTGCGCCTCGTCCGGCCAGAGCGGCGAACGGTAATTTGGATCATATGTGATCGTGCAGCCGCTTTCCTTTGCAAGGCGAACCGCGTACTGTGTGGCGTCGCGGGACGGCTCGTCAGTCAGCGACAGCGAACCGAAATGAAAAATACGGGAAGCGCGGATCAGGTCGGCGTCGACTTCAGCGCGGGTGATCTGCCGATCCGCACCGTGCGCACGATAAAAGCTGAACTGCCGGTCGCCGGACGCGTCCAATTCTACAAATGCAAGCGTTGTGTTGTGTGTATCGTCCGTCAGCAAACGCGTGCTGTCGATCCCGCACCGCTGCACTGTCCGGCGCAAAAAGTCACCCGGCAAATCGCGGCCGACTTTGCCGATCAGCGCCGTACGGAACCCCCCGCTCGCCACAGCGGCAAGAAAATTCAGCGGCGCGCCGCCCGGTTTGCGCAGCAGACGAATATCGCCCATCGCATCCGTCCCGTCCGGGATAAAATCGATCAAAATCTCGCCCAGCGCCGTTACATCGTATGCGTTCATTCCGCAAACACTTCCCGCAGATAGTGAACCGACTGTGCGGCGAGCGCATCCAGCTGCGCGTCGTCCGCACCGCACGACAGATCACGCCACAACGACACGTTTTTGCCGACCGTTCCGCCCATGCGCACAAACGGTTCCATGACCACATAGCCGTCGTAGCCGACATCGCGCAGCGCACCGCCGACAGCCTTCCAGTCGATCCGTCCGCCCGGCGCAGGGCAGCGGCGGTTCGCCTCGCCCACATGGAAGTGACCGAGCAGACCGGCTGTGCTGCGGATGGCGTCCGGCACGGAATCTTCCTCGATATTCATATGGAACGTATCCAGCATCGCCTTTACGTTCGGTTTGTCCACCGCGCGGACATACGCCGTGTCCTCGGATGCGTCGTTGATCATGTACCCTTCAAAACGGTTGAGCGATTCCATGCACAATGTGA
This sequence comes from uncultured Clostridia bacterium, assembly GCA_946610835.1. GTDB lineage: Bacteria > Bacillota > Clostridia > Oscillospirales > Acutalibacteraceae > UBA1425. Next base: position 2,678 of record CAMOCU010000076.1, read on the forward strand.
TACCGTGGTCGGCGGCCAGATCCGCCAGCGTGCGCATATTCTTCACGCTGCGTTCAAAATCCGCCCGCTTGTCAAACCCGGCGGCAAAATCCACCGGCCAATAAGAATACAGCGCGCCGCCGATACGGTCGATCCCCGCCAGTTCCATTTTGCGGAATACATCGGCATAAAAGCGGAAAGCCTCCTTGACGGCGGCATTGTCCGGATTGGCAAGGTTGTGTTCCGGACGCGGGCCGTATCCGCCCGAAAGGATCACGCCGTTTGCCTGCGCCGCGGCGCGCAGCTCACGAAAATAGCTGTCCGGTGAAAGATGAAAAGCGCCGCAGGCCACCTCCAACACATCGAAACCCAGCTTGCCGACTTTTTCAATGTACGGCAAAAAATCGCCGCCCCATTCCTTCGCCCAATAGGCGTAGTAAATTCCGAATTTCACGCAAAAGCCTCCATTCTTTGATTGCTGAGCGAATATTCCTTTTGAGTATACCATTATACTTCCTGCATTTCAAGGGAAACACAGATTATTTCTTTACAGTCATTGACTTCGGGTCAGTGACCTGCTATACTGAATGTATCATCAGGACGGACAAGGAGAGATCCCATGGGAAAACGACAGATCGCCGCGCAGCAAACGCGGTGCCATCTTGTCCTCGCCGCCGAAGCGCTGATTTCGGAAAAAGGATTTGAAAACGTCGGCGTCGAGGAAATCGCCCGCCGCGCCGGTGTGGCCAAAGGGTCGTTTTACACATATTTCAAACGCAAAGAGGACGTTGTCGCCGCCATCGCGCAGCAGGAATTCTTTGCCGTGCAGCAGCGCGCCCAAAATATCGGGGACGTCTGCGGGCGTATCCGCGTTTTTTTGACAGAGTCGATGCGGTATATTGTGGACGCAGGTCTGCCTATCTGTCGGCAGTGGCTGAAAAATGTTGTGGAGCCGACGGATGTGCAGGGCAAAAACAAATTGGCGTTCGATCAGAACGTTCTGCGCAGTGCATTGCGGGATGCGTGTGCGCGCGGAGAACTGGCCGCCGATACACCTGTGGACACGCTGTGCGCATGGATTGCCAGCGCCTATTACGGCGCGGTCACAATCTGGGCGATCACAGACGGGCAAACCGATCCGATGCAGCTTTTGGCGGACTATGGCGACGCCGCTCTGCCCGCGCTGCTCGCACCGTACCGAACAAGCGCTTCCGGAGCAAAAGAGCACAGCTGACCGAAGCGTTTTCTCAACGGCCGTTCACCGGCTTTGATCCGTAATCCGGCCGCTGCATTTTTATAGTCATTTTCATCCATCACAAAGGAGACACACCATGAAAGAAAACAGTTTTTTCCCGTTTATGCACGGCAATCTCGGCTTTGGCTGTATGCGTCTGCCCATGTGCGGCGACGAGGTAGACTTTGACACATTCGCGCAAATGACGGACGCTTATATGGACGCGGGATTCCATTATTTCGACACAGCGCACGGCTATCTCGGCGGCAAGTCAGAAACATCGATTGCGCGCTGCGTATCCGCGCGGTACGAACGCAGCCGCTTTCTGCTGACCGACAAACTGACAGATCCCTATTTTAAAAAGCAGGACGACATCCGACCGTTTTTTGAAAACCAGCTGCAATGGTGCGGCGTAGATTATTTTGATTTTTACCTCATGCACGCGCAGGATCACGAGAATTATCAAAAATTTCAGCGCTGCAAAGCATACGAAACGGCGTGGCAATTCAAGCAGGAAGGTCTGATCCGGCATTTCGGCATTTCTTTCCACGACAAAGCGGACGTACTCGACCGCATTCTGACCGAGCATCCGGAGGTCGAAGTCGTCCAGATCCAGCTCAATTACGTCGACTTTGAGGACGCATCTGTGGAAAGCCGCAAAGTGTACGAAGTGTGCGAAAAGCACGGCAAACCCGTGATCGTCATGGAACCGGTCAAGGGAGGCAATCTTGTGCAGCTGCCTGCGCAGGCGGACAAAATTCTGCGCGATTTGCACGGCGGAAGCAACGCAAGTTATGCGCTGCGCTTTGCTGCCGATCTGCCGAACATCGTTATGGTGTTGTCCGGCATGAGCGATCCGGCGCAGATGCAGGATAACATTTCCGCCATGCGCGACTATACGCCGCTGAGCGCGCAGGAGCGTGACGCAATCCGCCGCGTCACAGAAATTTTTAAAGCACAGAACAGAATCCCCTGCACATCCTGCCGCTACTGCGTCGAAGAAAATACGTGTCCCAAAGGGATCCGCATCCCGGATATGTTTGCCTCACTGAACGCGCACGAGGCATTCCACAACTGGAACACCGGCTATTATTACGAAAGTGTGCTGACCGGCGACGGCCACGGCACGGCGTCCGACTGCATCCGCTGCGGCAAATGCGAAAAAGTCTGCCCGCAGCATTTGCCCATTCGCAAACTGCTGGAGGACGTCGCGGCTGTCTTTGACAAGTGAAGAAAGCGCTTTCATGACTGACCCGTCGAAAATATGCGGACTTGTTGTTTGGGGATTGCGATTTTGAACACTTTGTGTCATAATAAAGGCATATCTTCCTGAGGAGGCGGCAAAATGAAAAAATGGTTTCTGATTTCCGTTGTGTGGATGCTCTGCGCCGCATTGTGCGCAGACAGCGCAAGTGCCTGTCTGGTGCCGTATTCCGTCGGCAGAATCCCCGCTGTGGGAACAGATGTGCAAATCGTTTCCGAAGCGCAGGACAGCGTGACGATTCGCAAATCATCCGATGCGCCGTTCAAGGTGCTTCTGTTTACCGACATGCATCTGGCCGCTCCGACGCAAAAGCATCCCGGCGCGGAACATGCGCGCACCATCCGCGAAATGGTCGAAAATATTCGCCGCGAAAAACCGGATCTCGTGCTGCTCGGCGGATCTGAATGTCGGCTGGGGGCATTTGCTTTTCTTGGAACAAACGGTGTTGGTGCCGCAAGCGGCGTTACCGTGCAGGGTACCATCGACAACCCCACCGTCATATCTCACCATCACACGAACTCGTCTAATGAGAGCAGACAGTACCAGCTCAAGGCGGTGTTCGCCGGTTCTTCGGACAGCGCGCTTGTCTTGACTCTGCCGTACGTAAACTATAAAGGAGAGGCAATAATTTCCCCATGGCC
>CAMOCU010000077.1 GCA_946610835.1 uncultured Clostridia bacterium
CCTGCCGTGCCGTAATACTCCCGCAGTGCATCGCGGATATTGGCCAGCTCGTCACGGTTCCCGTTGCAGTAACTGCAGCCGAAGAATGCGCCGCTCTCCAGCGCTTTGCGCGCGGCGGCAGATGTTTTTTCGCCCATCAGCAAACGTGTATAGCCGGTGTTGATCTTGTCCCCCTGATGCGCATCGCTTGAGCAGATCGCAAAAATATTGCGGCTGCCGCTTGTGCTGCGTTCAAGCAGAATGTCCCACAGCTCGCGGTCATAGCGGGTGCGGGAATCACCTTTGCTGTTCATGTCGATCCCGATGCACGCCGGAAAACGCTGCAGCAGGTCGTAGTAACGGTTGATGTAGTAGCGGTACGCCCAGTTGTTCACGTCGTACGCCTGTGCGCTGGTCAGGTCGGACTTTGCCTTGGTATATTCGCCGGGGTGATTGATCACGCAGACGCCGCCCGCTGCTGTAACACCGCGCAGTGCGTCGGTATAATCCGTGACGCTGTTGTCGTGATAATCCGCAAACCAGCTGTTGACATGCGCGTTGATGGAAACGGCATTGTTTTCGATCCCGTGCGGCACACGCAAAATATCCCGTTCGCCCGCGGGCATGGAAACCGTCAGGTGCTCGTCGCCGTTATCCAGCGTCTTGAGCGAATAGGCGTAACCGTTTTCGCTGTACAGACCGCTGTCTTTCAAATATTGCAGATATGCCTCGTCCGAGGTGTACCGATCCGCGAGAAAGGTACCCGATGTGCCCAGGTAGTCCAGATCGCCCTCATTGCGTCCCATCATCCGCAGCATAGAATGGATGAATGCATAATTGGAATCCTCCGGACGCACCCAGCCGCCGTTGTTGATCCCGTGATCGGTCGTGGCAACAATATCGAACCCTTGCAGTAGATGCGTTTCGATCGACTCGCGCAGTGTGATGTCGCCGTCGCTGGCATTTGTATGCGTGTGCAGAGCCGTTTTGTATTGCTGCACAGACTGCCAATCCACGTCCGTGTACGGATTTGTGATCGTATACTCCACATCTGCCGCCCCCTTTGCCGCATCGGCCGCGCCCGCCAGCATACTGCCGGAGAGCATGGTTCCGCAAAGCACGGCACAGACCATTTTTTTCAGAATTTTCATGGTGTACCCTCCCCTGTTCGGATTGAAAATCGGTTTGTTCTGTGTAAATTATAGTGTACAGCCAAAAAAATGTCAAGCGCAGACAAGAAGAATCCGCAAAAGCAAAGACCGCCCGAAGGCGATCCTGCTGCGTGTTAGTGTGCGAGAGACGCGGCAAATTTGCCTGCCGCTTCAAAGTCCTGCGCAGTCGGCAGACCCTTGTTGATGAAAATCCAGGACGCAGCGCAGTGAAGCTCCTGCTCACATAACCGGATACCGAGCGCGTCCGTCGTCTGTTTGACCGTGTTCCATGTGGATTTGCCGGAGGCAGACGTGTTCATATTGACCACCTCTGCGATCCGATCGCGGTTGCGTTCGAGAAACGCTTTGACCTCGCTGTCGATGTTGGCGGCGTACATGGCGTTGATGAGAAACAGCCGATCCACTTTTTCCGGAAGATCTGCCGACACATCCTGCGCCTCGATCCCGAGCGCAGCGGATACAGCATCCGCAAGTTTTTTGGTGTTTCCTTTTTTGGATTTGGTGAAGTAGCGAATCGCGATTTGCATGAGAAAACCTCTTTTTTTAATAGACGAACATAAATCTGCCGCCGGGCGCTGTGTCGCCGAACTTGTAAAAATCCATCACATCGCCGTCGGTCTGCATATTGTCCGAAAGCTTGAAGTTAAAATGAATCTCTCCCTCCAGCCCCAGTGCTGCGGCGGGCACGACGACGGTCATTTCGCTGCCGTTGACGGAATATGCCGCTTCGCCCGTTTTGACAAAATTCCAGCCGCCCGCAGAACGTTCCACCGACAGCGCGCCGTCCGATGCGTTCTCCCGATCCAGAACATACTCGAATCCCTCCCAGTTCGGGGTATCGGCGCTTGCGTTTGTATCGATCAAAATGCGCATCCACGCGTTTGCGGGCGAAGTAATCGGATCTTTTGTAAAAATTTTAAAGGTAATAGTATTACCATCGTCGCTGACGCATACACGGACAAAATCGTTGCGCATGGTGTCGCTTTCATAATGTGTCCCCTGCCAGCCGTCGCTGTTTCGCGCGGGCGTACTGCCGGTGTAGTGATCGTAAATTTTGATGCCGTCTGTTTCTTTTGTCCGGTCGGAAACACCTTTGAATCTGCGGATATTGGCGACGAGCTGATAGTAAAAATGATCCTTCAGAATGCTGTCCGCAGGCTCGATGTCGCGGCTGTATTCGTCGCTGAACTGATCCGGGAACGCGTTTTTCGTCCCTTCCCATTCTTTCCATCGTCCGGCAATCCATTCGTTCCACCCGGTCACAAAGATGAACTCCGGATTCGCTGCAATCGCGTTGTCCCACTGCTGCTGAAAATTCAGTCCGTACAACATGGCGTTCTCATCGTCCTTGCGGACAGTTACCATCTTGTCCCCTGATTTGCAGCGATAGAAATAATCGCCCTTGGCAAAACTGCGTCCCTGCACGTTGCCGCCGGAATTCATGGCAACCAAAGCGCCGCTGTCGGCATTCTGTGCAACGGAAACGCACATCTGCTCGGTCTTGCCGTTTAAATATCTGCCGAACCTTGTCTGGGGATAGTCGCTGCACCAGCCCCATGTTTTTTGAAGGTACCGCGTGTCCGCAGCAAAATAGCCGGGCTCGTTTTTGCGGAAAGTGAAAAAGCGGTAAATCTCCCGCTCGGTTTTGTCCCGCGTGTTCAAACCGGATGCGTGCGCCAGAATCAGAGGCTTGTCATCCCAAAAGAACCACAGATCTCTGTATCTGTCCTTGGAATAGATCCGCTCATACAGATGTTTGAGCGAAACGGTTGTATCGCTGCCGTTGTTGAACGGGAGCATAAACGCCACTTTCGGCACGCGCACGCCGTCCGCTTTTGCCTTTTCAAAAGCAGCAAACAGAGCCTCACAGCTTTCGTCCCACGTGGAGGTACCGTTGGTACAGTCAAAAAAGATCACATCCACGCCCGCATCCGCCAAAAGCTCCGCATGCTTGCGCAGCACGTATTCGTCCGTATCTCTGTAATACCCGAGCAGCGGACGGCTCCAATAGTACGGGCGGCCGTCCGGCATATTGCCCCAAATCGGGGAATCGAAATCGTGCAGGATTTCCGGATGCCCGGCAAGAATTTCAGACACGTTCAACGCCTCAAAACTGTCCGCGAAATGGGTGTGCCATGTCCAATAAAACATACCGACAAATTTGTGTTCATCCTTTTGCCGCACCTCGCCCGCCATCGGCAGCGTCCTGCCCAAGCCGTCCGTTGCCGCCCATGTGTCCGGAAGAATGTCAGCCTGCGGCGGGATATTTTTGTTTCTTCCGCCGCAAACGAAGCAGAAAATCGTAGAAAGGAACACACCAACAGCCGAAAGCAGCGCAAGAATTTTTGCAAACATTTTTACACCTCCGCCAAGAGTATCGAGGATGTCTGAACGTCGAAAGCAGCAGAAAGGAATCATTCTTTCTGCCGCAGTCACACTATTTGCGTATATTTTCGATGGTTTCCATGCTTCCGCCGCCGTGGTCGTCGGGATCACGGAAGGCGCCTTTGTCGACCAGACGCAGGAAAGCGTCCACAACGTCGGGCGTGAGCTGTGTGCCGGACACTTCGCGGATGATGGAAACGACCTTGTCAAAATTCATGCGCGAGCGGTACGGACGGTTGGAATACATTGCGTCGAAGCAGTCCGCAACCGCAATGATCTGTGCCACGCGCGGGATCTCGTCGCCGGCCAAGCCGAACGGATAACCCTTTCCGTCCGGTCGCTCGTGGTGTGCCTGCGCACCAATGGCAATTTCCGGCATGAGGCTGATGTTCTGCAGCACCTCGTATCCCCTGGCCGCGTGCGATTTGATCAGGCCGAACTCCTCGTCCGTCAGCTTTCCCTGCTTGTTCAGCACGCTGTCCGGAATGCCGACCTTGCCGATGTCGTGCATGAGCGCAATGTTGTGATACTTTTCCACAGTTTCTTCGTCGTAACCCAGTTCGCGCGCGAGCATTTCGGTATACTGCGCGACGCGGAAGGAGTGACCCTGCGTATAGGAATCCTTCAGGTCGACCACCTTTGCAAACGCTTCGATGATTTCGCGCGTCAACTGCTTGTCCCGTTTCTGCTGCGCGAGCAGGCTGTCCATTTCGTCCGCACGGCGCGCACCGATATAGATCTGCGAGCCGACCAGCATACATGCGGCAAAAAACAAAATAGCAATGACAGCTATGTGAACGATATAGCTTCGGACATTGTCATAGACGCCTTTCATGGAAATATCCGCGCCAACGTAAGCGGTACATTTTCCGGAATCGTCAAAGATCGGCTCGTAACGCGTCAGCAGCCAGCCGTATGTGTCGTTGCTTTCAATGGTTTCCAACGGTTCGCCGGCAAAAAGCTTTGGCAAATACGGCTCAAAGCTTTCGTCAAAAGGAATCAATGTGCCCAAATCGGATGCGTCGATGTCCGGCCGCTCGTCATAGGCGCTCAGGCTGTCGTCGGCTGTTTCAAAGTCAAACACAACGTGGCATCCGTCCGGCAGAATCTGATAAACATAAAGATACTGCAGGTAAGACGTGTTTTGAAGGATACTGTCCAGCAGACGCCCTGTTTGCATATACGCATCATCCGCACCGCCTGCAAGCCAATCGCCGATCCTGTTGCCGTCAATCTGCTCGGCAGCAAGCCGGGAGACGTTGAGGATGATCTGTTCGCGGTAACCGCGCGTGGTACGGTTGAAAAGAAAAATACTGGTCACGGCGACGGCAACCACCGTCACCAGCACAAGAAGCGCCAGGACGAGCATCAGCAAACGGTGTCTGTTTTTGGTCGGGTTTGCGGTTGTCTTATTCTTCAATTTTTTGTCCTCCTGCCTGCGTCAAATCAAACGTAATATACAAATATAAAATGGTATGTATGCGCCGGCAGCCGGCGTGTTCTTTTCGGCCGTTGTGCTGCTGTGATCGGAAAAGAAATCCGAAGGCGTAGCGCTCTTGGAATTATCCTTGTATCGTCCGCTTTAAAACAGGCTCTTGAAGAAATCCGCAATCTTGTACCAAAGCATCAAAAAGAAGTGGAACGGCTCTTTGGCACGAACATACTGCTGCGCGACGGAATGCGCATTGTAAGGTGTTTGCCCGCCGTGCGACGACAGGCCGATCACCGTGTCTTTCAACGTGCCGGCAGCGGAATAATCAAAAGCCTCGAAGCCCAGCGCAAAAACCGGTGAATCCTCTGCAAGAGTGAAATCAAACTGCGCCGCATCGCGGAACATCGGATCCAGCGTCTTTGCGCTGCGGACAAAGCCTTTGCGGCGCGCCGTTTCGTACGACATCGCTTTTCTACTTTTGCCGCTTGTGCCAAGGTAAACGTCTTTTCCGTACGTCAGATCCCAAAGGAAGTTGCCGTCCTCGGCGAAGGCTTCCTGCGTGTCAAGATAGGAAAACGTCATGGCTCTGCCGTCGGTCAGCAGAATATTGTGCGCAAAGCTCGCCGTTCGAGAGTCCCCCTGTACACGGCTCAGATTGGATACAACACGAATCTGTGATTCGGCGTTCAGCGCAAAGATATTGTTGCGCACCGTGTTCAGGTGGCCGTAATGCAGATGATAACCGTCGCTCCCGCAGGCGTAGACAAGATTCTTTTCCACCAGCATTTCGGAGGAGCCTTCGTCCAGATAGATGCCCCAGCCGCC
>CAMOCU010000078.1 GCA_946610835.1 uncultured Clostridia bacterium
CAGCCGGAAAACGTGCGGCAAAAGGATAGTGCGCGCCGGATTCGGGTAACGCCGTCCACTCTTTCTGCGATGCTGGATCGGCTGGAATCGGACGGTTATCTGACCCGTGGGCAGGACGCGCAGGACAAACGTGTGCTTGTTCTTACGCTCACACCGGCCGGTCGGCAAAGAGCGCAGGAAGTGATCGAAGAACATCGCCAAAAATTCCGCAGGGCGTTCGGGAATCTGACCGAAAATGAAAAAAAGACGCTCATCTGCCTGCTGGAGAAACTGGTGGGCAATCTGTGAGCGGATCGGAAACCGGCAAAGACGCAGCTTCGGCTGCGTTTTTTTATGCAATTCCTCAAATTCCTCTCGACAACAGCAGAAATGTATGGTAAAATACATGTATCTATTGAGTATTTTTCCGGAGGTAGCTCTATGGAAAAGAAAAAAGCGCTGATCCTGGTCAATCCCCGTTCCGGGCGGATCGTTGCGCGGCAGCTGGCGTTCAACTTCGGTCACGATTTTCAGGGCTCCGCATACGAGCCGTTTATCCGCCTGACCACCGGCCCGCGGGACGCTATGGATGTGGCGCAGCGGCTGGCCGGGCAGTTCGATCTTGTGGTATGCCGGGGCGGCGATGGTACGCTCAACGAAACGATCAACGGCGTGCTGCGAAGCGGTACGGATGTTCCGATCGGTTATATCCCTGCCGGGACGACCAATGACTTTGCCAAGAGCAACGGTATTCCCTTTGATCCCGAGGCGGCGATTCGTCTGATTCTTCAAGGCGAGCCGACGCCGCAGGACGTCGGGCTGTTTGGCGAGGAACGGTATTTCTGCTACACGGCGAGTTTCGGAATGTTTACCCGCTCCTCCTATGCAACAGACCAAAAAATCAAAAATCGTTACGGCTATGCGGCGTATCTTGCCGCAGGCGCGCGCGAAGTGTTCCATATCGAGCAGATTCCCCTGCGTGTCACGGCAGACGGCGTGACGTACGAGGGCGAGTATATTTTCGGCTCTGTGACCAACGCGTATGCGGTCGGCGGCGGTGTGCTGAAATTTGAACGCGACAAAGTGCGTTTCGACGACGGGCTGATGGAGCTTGTGCTGATCAAAAAGCCCGACAAACTCTCAGATCTTGCCAAAATGTTTACGGATCTTCAAAAAGGTATCTACGACGAGCGGTACATCACGGTCGTTCCGGGCAAGGTGTTCCTGTTCGATTTCCTCGACCGGGAGATTCCGTGGACGCTCGACGGCGAGTTCGGCGGCAAAACGCGCGAGGTTGCGATCCAGTGCATTCCCCGCGGATTTACCATCATCAAACAAAAGGAGGAACAGGCATGAGCCGCGCAGACGAAATTCTCATCGGCAATCTGCAGGATATTCTGCAAAACGGCGTTTCCGACGAAGGATACAACGTGCGTCCCCGTTGGGAGGACGGCACGCCTGCCCACACGATCAAGATCTTTGCCATGGTCAACCGTTACGATCTGTCCCGCGAGTTTCCCATCTGCACCCTGCGCCGGACTGCGTTCAAATCCGCGATCGACGAAATTCTTTGGATCTGGCAGAAAAAATCCAACAACATTCATGACCTCTCCTCCCACATCTGGGATTCCTGGGCGGACGAGAGCGGCAGCATCGGCAAGGCGTACGGCTACCAGCTTTCTGTCAAGCATCATTACGCCGAGGGCGAGTTTGACCAGGTGGATCGCGTGCTGTACGATTTGCGGCATAATCCGCGTTCACGCCGTATTCTGACCAACATATACAATCACCATGACCTGTCTGAAATGGGGCTGTATCCGTGCGCCTATTCCGTCACGTTCAACGTCAGCGGCAATCGGCTCAACGCGATTCTCAACCAGCGCTCGCAGGATATGCTTGTGGCCAACAACTGGAACGTGGTGCAGTATGCCGTGCTGGTGCATATGATGGCGCAGGTTTCCGGGCTGGAGGTCGGCGAGCTGGTGCATGTTGTCGCCGATGCGCACATCTATGACCGCCACATTCCGCTTGTGCGCGAGCTGCTTGAGGCAAAACCTTATCCGGCGCCGCGCTTTGTGATGGACAAGTCTGTCACCGATTTTTACGATTTCACGCCCGACAGTTTCCGACTTGAGGACTATCAATTCAACACGTTCGACCACAAGATTCCTGTGGCGATCTGATCGGAGGGCAGCATGATCCTCATCGCTTCCGCCACCAACGACTGGGGTATCGGCAAAGACAACGCGCTGCTGTACCGCGTGTCTGCGGATATGGTGCGTTTCCGCCGCCTGACCAGCGGCAATATTGTGGTCATGGGGCGCAACACGCTGCTGTCCATGCCCGGCGGCCGCCCGCTGCCGAACCGCGAAAATATTGTTCTGTCCCGCGATCCTGCTTTTGCGCCAGCCGGCGTGACCATGGCGCGGGATGTTCCCGATCTGCTCGAAAAAATACGCGAAACAGACGGCCGGAAGGTGTTTGTGATCGGCGGCGCCGCAGTTTATCGCGCGCTGCTGCCGTATTGCAGCACAGCATACATCACGCGCTTTTACGCGCGCAAGGATGCAGACTGCTTTTTGCCTGATCTTTCTGCAGATCCTGCATGGGAGCTGCAGGCGCGCAGCCCGCTGTATGTGCAGGACGGTTTATATTATTCATTTGATACCTATATCCGAAAAGGAGATGGTTCCCTGTGATCCATGTTGCCATTGACGGCCCTGCAGGCGCCGGAAAAAGCACGATTGCACGCAAGGCGGCGGCGGCGCTCGGTTTTGTGTATGTTGACACCGGTGCGCTGTACCGTACGCTGGGGCTGGGGATGCTGCGCCGCGGGATTGAACCGACGGATGCGCAGGCGGTCTGTGCGTTGCTCGGCGAGGTGCGCGTTGCGCTGCGGTATATTGACGGCGCACAGCATGTTTTCCTCGACGGTGAGGATGTGTCTGACGCGATTCGCACGCCGGAAGCATCCATGGCCGCCTCCAATGTTTCCGCGATTCCTGCCGTGCGCGAGCATCTGTTTTCGCTGCAGCAGGACATTGCCGCGCAAAACAACGTTATTATGGACGGCCGCGACATCGGCACGGTTGTTTTGCCGCAAGCCGAGGTCAAGATTTTCCTGACCGCATCGCCCGAAGCGCGTGCGCAGCGGCGGTTCAAAGAACTGGAGGAAAAGGGGATGCCCGCGCCATATGACGAGGTATTGGCGGATATTGTGCAGCGCGACCACAACGACACGCACCGAGCTGTTGCACCGCTGCGGCGTGCAGAGGACGCCGTGCTGCTGGACACTTCCGACCTCACACTGGATGAATCTTATCAAGCGGTGATTCAGATCATCAAGGAGAAAACCAATGGCTAAAGAGATTTTTCATTACGACCCCGACAAGCGCAGCAAAATGTTCCCGATTCTTCAGCCCATTGCCAAACCGTTGGTGCGCTTTGTATTCCGATACAAGGTGATCGGCAAGGAAAACCTGCCCAAGGACGGCGGGTTTATCCTCGCGTGCAACCACATCCCGGCCATCGCCCCTGTGTTTCTCATCAGTTCCATCTTTCCCAAGCCGATTCACTTCATGGGCAAGATTCAACTGTTTCAAAAACCGTTCAGCCGTTGGTTCATGACCGGTATGAACGGTTTCCCGATTGACCGCGCCGGATTGGATACCAAGTCAATTGACTACGCCGAGGCGCTGATCCGCCGCGGTGAGGTGCTCGGAATCTTCCCCGAAGGAACGCGCTCCAAAACACGCGAACCGCAGCGCGCAAAGGCAGGTGTTGCACTGATTGCCAAAGCGACCCATGCCGACATTGTGCCCGTTTCCATCTATTTTTCCGAAAAACCGCATTACCGTTCGCGCCTGACGGTGCGCATCGGCGAAGTGATCCCGTATGCGGAACTGGGACTGTCGGATGAAGAGCGCGGCACACAGCAGCTTCGGGAGGCGGCGGTGCGCGTAATGGAAAGGATCAAGACGCTATGGGCGAAAGGACACGCATAACGCTTGCGGAAACAGCCGGATTTTGCTTTGGCGTGGATCGCGCAGTGCGCATGACGTATGCGCTCGCCGGTCAAACACAGCATGTTGTGACGCTTGGCCCGCTGATTCATAACCCGCAGGTCGTGGAGGATCTGCGTCAAAAGGGTGTAACGGCTGTCGATGACCCGGCCGACGTGCCGCCGGACGCTACGGTCGTCCTGCGGGCGCACGGCGTGAGCGCCGCGGTGTGCGATGCTCTCCGCGCGCGCGGTGTGCAAATTGTGGACGCCACTTGCCCCTTTGTGCGTAAAATTCACCATATCGTTTCCGAAGCAAAGGATGGCGTTTGGATCGCAGGCGACGCGGCGCATCCGGAGGTGCAGGGCATTTGCGGCCATTGCAGCGCTCCGGTCGCGGTATTTCCGAATAGCGAAAAATTAGAAAAAATGTTGTCCGAATCCGAAGATGTTTCTAAAAAAGAAATATATTTTGTCGCACAGACAACTTTTTCCATAAATGAGTGGAAAAACTGTAAAAAAATCATAAAAAAACACTGTACAAACGCAAAAATTTTTGATACAATATGTAATGCGACACAAACGCGTCAGAGTGAAGCGCAGCGAATTGCTGCCGCATCGGATGCGATGGTCGTGATCGGCGGCCGGCACAGCAGCAATACGGCGAAGCTCTTCGCTCTGTGCAGCGCCTGCTGCCCTACCATTTTGATCGAGCATGCCGCGGAGCTTCGGCCAGAGGATTTCCGCGCGTGCCGCAGCATTGGTGTAACCGCAGGAGCCTCCACTCCTGCCGGCATTATAAAGGAGGTACTAAAAACAATGTCCGAAATCGTGGAAACCAATTCAGTCGAACTTGAAAGGGCTGCGCAAACGGCAGTCGCAGAGGAGGTGAAAAATGCCGAACCTGCCAAGTCGATCGACGAGATGGACTTTTCGGAGGCTCTGGAAGAATCGCTTAAGAGCATGAGCACTGACCAGAAGGTCAAGGGTATCGTTATGGGCTTCTCCCCCACGGAGATTCAGGTCGACATCGGCCGCAAGCATGCCGGATTTGTCCCGCTGGATGAATACAGCAACGATCCCACCGCTGATCCCCAGAAGGAGCTGAAGATCGGCGACGAGATCGATCTGCTCATCATGAAGACCAACGACGCCGAGGGCACCGTGATGCTGTCCAAAAAGCGCTGCGATGCTGCTCAGGCATGGAATGATATCATCGAAGCCGAAGCAGACGGTTCTATCTTTGAAGGCACCGTCATCGAAGTCATCAAGGGCGGCGTTCTTGTCGCCACCAAGGGTATCCGGGTATTCGTGCCCGCCAGCCTTGCTACCGAATCCAGAAACCAGCCGCTCGAGGATCTGTTGCGCACAAAGGTGCGCCTGCGCATCATCGAAGTCAACAAGCAGCGCAGACGTGCTGTCGGCTCCATCCGTGCTGTTCTGCGTGAAGAGCGCAAGGAAAAGGCGGACGCTTTCTGGGCGCAGGCAGCTGTCGGTCAGGTCTATCAGGGTACTGTCAAGTCCCTTACCTCTTACGGCGCGTTTGTCGACATCGGCGGCGTGGACGGCATGGTGCACATTTCCGAACTGAGCTGGAAGCGCATTAAGCATCCGAGTGATGTGCTGAAAGTCGGCGACGAGATCGAAGTGTACATCAAGGCGCTCGACACCGAAAAGAAGAAGATTTCTTTGGGCTACAAGAAGGCAGAGGATAATCCGTGGGAGATCCTG
>CAMOCU010000079.1 GCA_946610835.1 uncultured Clostridia bacterium
CCCATGCGGCGCAGTCTGATTTTTACTGCCATTGTTCTTTCCTCCAAAAATATATATTCGATATTGTATAAGCGGATACGATTGTCAGATCTTGAATCCGTTCATATTCTGCATATTCTGCATCATGTTCATGCGGCGCATCTGTTTTTTGGACTGTTTGCCGTTCATCTGTTTGAACATTTTGCGCATCTGCCGGTACTGCGCAAGCAGCCGGTTGACGTCCTCCACGTCTTTGCCGCAGCCGGCGGCAATGCGGCGTTTGCGGGAGGGATTGATGATGTCGGGATTGGCGCGTTCCGCAGGCGTCATGGAATAGATGATCGCTTTGACCTTGTCAAATCCTTTTTCGTCCACTTCCACATCGCGGATCTTGCTGCCGATGCCGGGGATCATGCTCAGCAAATCCTTGATCGAGCCGAGCCGGTTGATTTGGTCGATCTGATCCATCAGATCGTTGAGATCGAACTTGTTGCGCCGCAACTTTTCTTCCAGCTCCGCGGCCTTCTTTTCGTCGAGCTTCTGTTCCGCTTTTTCAATCAGCGAGAGCATGTCGCCCATGCCGAGAATACGGGAAGCCATGCGGTCGGGATGAAAGACGTCGAGATCCTCGAGCTTCTCGCCCACGCCGATGAATTTGATCGGCTTGCCCGTTACGGCTCTGGCGGAAAGCGCTGCGCCGCCGCGTGTATCGCCGTCGAGCTTGGTCAGCATCAGTCCATCGATGCCCAGCGCGTCGTTGAAGCTTGTGGCCACGTTGACCGCGTCCTGACCGAGCATGGCGTCCACGACAAGCATGATCTCGTGCGGATGCACCTCTGCCTTGATGTTTTTCAGCTCCTGCATGAGCGCTTCATCCACATGCAGCCGGCCGGCTGTGTCGAGAAAGACATAGTCGTGGCCGTGATCCTTGGCGTAACGGACGGCCTCGCGGGCAATGACCACCGGGTCGGTCTGCCCCATTTCAAAAACAGGCACGCCTGCCTGCCCGCCCACGACCTGCAGCTGTTTGATGGCAGCGGGACGGTAAATATCACACGCCGCCAGAAGCGGACGGTTGCCCTGTTTTTTGAGCATGAGCGCAAGCTTGGCGCAATGTGTTGTTTTGCCGGCACCCTGCAGACCACACATCATTACAATGGTGGGGGGATGGGGAGCGGTGTTGAGCCGTGTGCGCGTGCCGCCCATCAACTCGATCAACTCTTCGTTGACGATCTTGACGACCATCTGCGCGGGGGTCAGGCTCTCCATGACCTGCGCGCCGATGGCACGCTCGGTGACCTTGTTGGTGAAGTCTTTGGCGACCTTGTAGTTGACGTCTGCCTCCAGCAGCGCCAAACGCACCTCGCGCATGGCGTCGCGCACGTCGGCTTCGGTCAGGCTGCCTTTGCTGCGCAGGCGTTTAAACGCATTTTCAAGTTTATCTGAAAGGCCTTCAAATGCCAAAAAATCACTTCCTCATGTCAGTCTTCCTGCAGGATCTGGGCGATGGCTTTGATCTTGACGGCGTATTCGTTGATCTCGCGCGAAAGCGAGTGCCGCAGATTGTACTCGTTGATCAGCTGCGCGTATTCCACGATTTCCGTCAGCCCCTTTTTGGTTTCCTGAAAACGTCGAACCAGACCCAGTTTCTCTTCCATGTCGAACAGCTGCTTTTCCGCACGCTTGATCGCATCCCGCACGCCCTGACGGGTGATCCCCTCGTTGGCGGCGATCTCGGACAGAGAAAGGTCGTCGTTGTAGTAGTATTCTAAAAAATCGTGCTGCTTTTCGGTGAGCATCTCTCCGTAAAAATCCAGCAATGTGACGATCTCCAGATCCTTTGCCACAAATCCCACTCCTTAGAATCGGTGTAAAGTTATCCTCTTTACAGGCACCTATTATACAGAAAAATCCCCCGTTTGTCAAGGGCTTTTTTTCGTCCAAATTCGGGAAATCAAGGCATAATTCGGTGGATAACCCGTGCAGAAATCTGCGAGATCTATCCGTGGTGGCGGGGTGCGGTGCGCGGATACTAAATCCTGTGCGCGGTTTTGCACAGCCTGTGGAAAAGACTGTGGATAATTTATTTTTGCAAAAGTCGGATTTTCTTTCGTTTTCTGCTGGACAATCCGCACACGGAATGGTAAAATAAAGACGCAATTTTACCTTCGGAGGGAGTCTGCATGTCGCATATCAAGCGTATATTACAAAACTTTACCACCTTCTTTATGGCTATCGTGCTCACGGCGCTGCCGTATATGGGCGTTGCGCTGCCGGTGCTGGATGTGAAGGCGGAGGAGTGCCGGCTGAATGTCACGATGATCTCCGACACACATCTGGAAACGCACGAACCGTTCCGTCAGATGTTCCTTGCGTGGGGATTGAGCGGACTGCGGCACGGCAGAACACAGCCGGATCTGGTACTGATCGACGGCGATCTGACCAATTACGGCGATGTGTCGAGTATACAGACATACTATAACATAACGCAAAAATACAGCCCCGTGCCGGTGCTGACGATCTACGGCAACCACGACATCGGCCATGTGGAGGATCGTCCGCACGACGAGGTGCGCGCCGATCTGATTGCACGCGCCAACGATGCGATGGGTCTGCAAAGTGATTCGATCTATTACAAATACGAAATGAACGGCTACACGTTCATTGTTCTGGGGGACGAGGGCGAGCGTTGGGACGCGCTCACGCTCAGTGACGCACAGATGGCGTTTCTCGACACATCTCTGGCCGAGGCAACGGCTGACGGGAAGCCGGCGTTTGTCTGCTGCCACTGGCCGCTGGAAGGGACGCACGGCGATGCGATCACCTGGCCGGACAGCGGGCTTGAACGCGACAGATTCGACATCCAGAGCATTCTGGAGAAATATACAAATGTATTTTACATCAGCGGCCACATGCATGCGGGGATCAAGAGCCACGCCGTGGAGGAAAAGTACGGTCTGTCAAGCGCCGAGGTACACAACGGCGTGACGTATCTCAATCTTCCCACGTTCGGCATCCTCAATTGGTTCGGCTCTCCCTGTTCAGGCAGCGGTGCACAGCTGGAAGTGTATGACGATCAGGTCATTTTCCGCCCGCGAAACTATTTGACAGGCCACTGGTTTGTCAATAGCGAATATAGTTTTGATCTCGTATAAAGGAGTACAGATGTTATGGCTAAAGCACAGTTAAAAATGTATTGGCTCCCCGGCACGCCGATTCAGGAAGATCCGCTGCCGCAGGGCTACAGCTTCTCGAATTATGCCGAGGAAGCGGACAAACAGGCATGGACGGATTGCTGCCGTCAGGGCTTGGTGCCGGATGAAGAAAGTGCCGAAACGGCGTTTGGCAGCGCAATCCTTTCCCGCGAAGAGATCGTTCCCGAGCGGGATGTGTTTTTCCTGGATTACAACGGTGAGCATATCGGTACCGTGACGGCGTTTGTGCTCGGCGACAGCGGCGCGGGCGACATTCACATGGTCAGCATCCGTTCCGATTTTCGCGGCAAAGGGCTGGGCAAGTATCTCAACCAAAAGGCGCTCTCTGTTCTGGCTGCACGCGGCGTTCCGTACGCCGTGCTGACCACGGACGAGTGGCGCAAAGCTGCTGTCAAGAGTTACCTGAGCGCCGGGCTGCTGCCTGTGGAGTATGCGCAGGGTATGCAGGATCGCTGGGAAGCGGTGCTTGAAGAATATGGTATCGACGAGGTGCAGATGCTGTACGAGGACGCTTCGCCTTACCGCAAGATCACCCGCAAAGGATTGTCGCGCAAGGTGCGCATCGGCGTTGTCGGCGGCGGCAGAGGACAGTCCATGATGGACTTCTGCGAACGATTCGGCAATGCGGAATTGGTTGCGATCTGCGACAATTATCCGCCCATTCTGGAACGCGCGCGCAAAAAGTACGGCGAGCAAAACATTACCTATTACGATAATTTCGAGGATTTCCTGCGGCATGATATGGATGCGGTGGTGCTGGCGAACTTTGCCAACGCGCACGCGCCGCTGGCGATCCGCTGCATGGAAGCCGGCAAGGCTGTGCTCAGCGAAGTGCTGCCCGTGCAGACCATGGCCGAAGCTGTTGCACTGGTCGAGACGGTGGAGCGTACCGGCATGGTGTATGCGTACGCGGAAAATTACTGCTACATGCCTGCCCCGCGCAAGATCCGCGAGCTGTATCTCGAAGGCAAACTCGGCAAGTTCGAGTACGGCGAGGGCGAGTACATGCACAACTGCGAGCCGGACTGGGATAACCTGACCTTTGCCGATCCGAACCATTGGCGCAACACCATGTCCGCATTCTACTACTGCACACATTCCCTTGGCCCCGTGCTGCACATCACAGGTCTGCGGCCGGTCAAGGTCAGCGGATTTGAAGCGCCGTTCAACGAGAGGATGTACCGCATGGGCGCAAAAGCCGGCCCCTTCGGCGTGGAGATGGTCACGCTCGAAAACGGCGCCATTGTCAAGAGCGTCCACGGCGTTGGCCCGTCCAAAAACTCTGTCTGGTACACAATCTACGGTTCCAAGGGACGCGCCGAAAGCGCCCGCGAGGACGACAAGGACAAGGACGGCGTACGCACGCTGTACACCAACCTTGACGAGTTCGAGGGCGAAAACAAAAACAGACCCACGCTTGTGGACACAACGAATTCCGTCAGCGATCTGTTCGACGGTTCCGGACACGGCGGTGCGGACGATTACATGATGTACCACTTTATCGAAAAGCTGCGCGGCAACCGCAACGCGGAAACTGTGGACGTGTACGAGGCGCTGGATATGTATCTGCCCGGCCATTTTGCATACCGTTCCGCCATGCAGGGCAACATTCCGCTGGATATTCCGGATCTGCGCGATCCCGCCCAGCGCGACAAGTGGAGAAACGACCATACCTGCACCGAC
Organism: uncultured Clostridia bacterium; assembly: GCA_946610835.1. Classification (GTDB taxonomy): domain Bacteria; phylum Bacillota; class Clostridia; order Oscillospirales; family Acutalibacteraceae; genus UBA1425. Next base: position 4,878 of record CAMOCU010000079.1, read on the forward strand.
CCGGCGGCAGGCGACGATTTCATTCCGAGTTATTCCAAGGGCAACCCCGACATTCCGCAGCAGGTGTATGACCGGCTCAAGAAGTCGCTGGAAGAAAAGCATCCGTGGTAACATAAAGGAGAACGTGTATGCAGCGCGCAGAGTTAAAAATGTACTGGCTGCCCGGTACGCCGATCCGCGAAGATCCGCTGCCGGATGGCTACAGCTTTTCCAATTACAAGGATACGTCGGATATCGGGCCGTGGGCGGAATGCTGCCGCCACGGTTTGATTACCGATGAAGAAACAGACGAGCAGGCGTTCTGGATCGCAGTTACGAAAATTCCGGATATTCATCCGAGCGAGGACATTTTCTTCCTCGATTATGGCGGCGAGCATATCGGCACGGTGACGGCGTTTGTTTACAGCGAAACGGGTATCGGCGACATGCACATGGTCGGCATCCGTCCTGATTTCCGCGGCAAAGAATTGGGAAAATATCTCAATCAAAAAGCGATCGCCGTGCTCGCCTCGCGCGGCGTGCCGTATATTGCGCTGACGACCGACGAGGAGCGTGTCAGTGCGGTCAAAAGCTACCTGACCGCCGGGTTCCTGCCGGTGGAATACGATCTGGGCATGCAGGATCGTTGGGAAATGGTGCTGGAAAGCTATGGAATTGACGAGGTGCAGATGCTGTACGAGGACGCAACGCCCTTCCGCACAATCCGGCGGCGCGGCATTGCGCCAAAGGTGCGCATCGGCGTTGTCGGCGGCGGCAGAGGACAGTCCATGATGGATTACTGCGAAAAATACGGCAACGCGGAATTGGTCGCGATCTGCGACAACGATCCGCC
>CAMOCU010000080.1 GCA_946610835.1 uncultured Clostridia bacterium
GCACGGCGGCGGCGAATTTTCCCGCGCGGTGTGGCAAAGCGAAGTAACGGGCGAAAACACCGTGGCATTCCTTTACAAAAGCCCGGACGGCGCCGAAGGTTTTCCGGGCGAAATGACGGCCAAAGCGGAATATCATCTTTCCGAAGAAAACGAGCTTTCGATCCGGTACGAAGCAGTCTGCACGGCGGACACTTTTATCAACTTGACCAACCATGCATACTTCAATCTTGCCGGGCAGGACAAGGGCAATGTGCTGGACACGGTGCTGCGCATTCACGCGTCGCATTATCTGCCGACGGACGCGGCGAGCATTCCCACGGGCGAGCTGCGCGATGTAACGGGCACGGCGTTCGATTTCCGCGAGGAAAAGCCAATCGGCCGCGACATCGGCCAGGATGACCCGCAGCTGCTGCAGTGCCGCGGGTACGATCACAACTACTGCCTGGATCCGCGGCCGGAAAACGCGCCGGCAGTCGAAGCGTTCAGCCCGCGCAGCGGCATCCGTATGCAGGTTTTCACCGACCTGCCCGGTGTGCAGCTGTACACCGGCAACTTCCTGAGCGGCAAAGCCGGCAAAGGCGGGCAGGCTATGTACAAACATGCCGGATTCTGCCTGGAGACACAATATTATCCCGACACGCCGCACCGCCCGGAATTCCCGCGCTGTCTGTATGCGGCAGGGGAGCCGTTCGTCAGCAGGACGAGCTTCCGCTTTGTCTGACGCGGCATGACAAATATCGGCAGAATTTACACTTCTGTCACATTTTTATAACACCCTATTTAATTCACAGCGCTATACTGAAACCAGAAATCATGAGGAGGGAAACGCATCATGGCAACCGAAAAAATTCTTGTTGTGGATGACGATACCAATATCAGCGAGCTGCTGCGGCTGTATCTTGAAAAGGACGGATACGAAACCGTTATTGTGCATGACGGTCAGGCCGCGCTCAAAAGTTTCCGCGAAAACGAACCGGATCTGGTGCTGCTGGACATCATGCTGCCCGGTCTGGACGGCTGGCAGGTTTGCCGCGAGATCCGCAAATTCTCCGACAAGCCGATCATCATGCTCACCGCCAAGGGCGAAACGTTCGACAAAGTGCTCGGGCTGGAACTGGGCGCGGATGATTACGTCACAAAACCCTTCGACGCCAAGGAAGTTGTCGCGCGCGTCAAAGCCGTGCTGCGCCGCAGCGGTTCCGGCACGCAGGACAAGGACGTCAAAGAAGTCCGGTACGACAATCTGGTCATCAACCTGACCAATTACGAGCTGCGCGTCAAGGGGCAGAAAATCGATACCCCGCCCAAAGAGCTGGAGCTGATCTACCATCTTGCCAGCAACCCGAACCGCGTGTTCACGCGCGACCAGCTTTTGGACGCCGTGTGGGGATTCGATTATTACGGCGATTCCTCACGGACGGTGGACGTACATGTCAAGCGTCTGCGCGAAAAGCTCGAGGGCGTTTCGGACAAATGGAGTCTGAAAACCGTCTGGAGCGTCGGGTACAAATTTGAGACGAAAGACTGATCGTCATGCGCAAAGGAAAACACAGACAAGGCAGCGGTCTTTTCGCCGAGTATTTCACCATCATCTTTTTGGTGATTCTGATCTCCTTTACGGTACTCGGCGGTTCGTTGATCGTCTTTGCCCGCAATTACTTTGAGCGGGAAAAAACAGAGCTGCTGTCGGAAAATGCCGAGCGCATTTCCGTTTCCGCAGCGCAGATGGTCGGCTCAGACAACGCGCAGCAGTCCCCTGCCAACGCAATCCTGATGATCTGCAGCGAACTGAACACCGCATCCGAGGCGATCGACGCGGACTTCTTCATCTGCGACGACAGCGGCAAGGTCATCTACTGCCAGGAAATGCGGCGCAGCAACATGGCGCTGTACACCGGCGAGTGCATCATCCACAGCCGCATCCGCATCCCGGCCGATGTGCTGGACAGCCTGCAGAACACCCCTTATTCCGGCATCTCGACGCTTGACGGCGCGCTGTCCGAACGGCACTTTGTATACGCCACGGCGGTCATGATCGGCGACGATCCGGCGGCATACGTGGTCGGCATGCAGCCGGTCAAAGAGTCGCTGCAGCCGTACATTCTCGCCGTGCTGAAAATGTTCGGCATTTCCGCGCTCATCACATCCATCGTCGCGCTGATCGCCGTCTACTTCATGACCTATGAAATGACCAAACCGCTGCGGCAGATGTCCGAAGCGACCAAGCGATACGCCGAGGGAGATTTCAGCATGCGCGTACACGTCAGCGGACGCAACGAAATGGCGGATCTTGCCAACGCGTTCAACACCATGGCGCGGGATCTTTCCACGCTCGAATCCTCCCGCCGCAGCTTTGTGGCGAATGTTTCGCACGAACTGAAAACGCCCATGACCACCATCGGCGGCTTCATCGACGGCATTCTCGACGGCACCATCGGCCCGGACAAGCAGCAGCACTATCTGCAAATCGTTTCGGACGAGGTCAAGCGTCTGTCGCGTCTGGTTGTATCCATGCTCAATCTGAGCAAAATCGAGGCCGGCGAGCTGACGCTCAAACGTGTGGATTTTGACATTTGCGACATGATTTTCCACACCATTCTCGGCTTTGAACAGCTGATCGAACAGCGGCAGTTTGAAATCACAGGGCTGGACAGCATGGAGCCGACCGTGATTTCCGGCGACCGCGACATGCTCACACAGGTGGTCTATAACCTGATCGACAACGCCGTCAAATTTACCCCGGAGGGCGGCGAGATCCACTTCGACGTCGCGCACGATGACCATGATGTGTACGTCACCATCCGCAATTCCGGCAAAGGTGTGCCGCCGGAGGAATTGCAGCGCATTTTTGAACGGTTTTACAAGGTCGACAAATCGCGCAGCTTCGACGTCAAGGGCGCGGGACTTGGACTGTATCTTGTCAAAAGCATTGTCGAAATGCACGGCGGCGCAATTAAGGCGGACAGCGTAGAGAACCAGTACACCGAGTTCTCTTTCCACCTGCCGATGGCCTGAACCCGTTCACGATAACACAGGCACGGCGGAACAGATCTGTCCCCGGCTCCGGCGTACGCATCGGATGGATTCATCGCATATTTTATTCAGAAAAACAGCGAATTCTTTTTACCGGACGTTTAAACATTTGTAATATTTATGCACTATACTAAAGGCAGAGATCAAGGGAAAGGATCGTGAAGATCATGTTCAACGAATACGAAAACGACAATCTTCAAAACAATGCGCAAGCGGAACCGGCCGCAACGCAGGAGACCTACCCGGATGCGGACAATGCCGCGGGCGCTTACGAGGACATTGCCTCGGGCAGCGCCGTACACGACGATTTTTCCGCAGCGGAAGAGCCTGTGGAGCCGCAGCAGCCAACAGGCGCGCAGCCCTTCGAGCCGCAGGCCAAAGAACCGGAGCATGTATATGCCGAGCCTGTCAACAACGGTTACACGCAGCCCGGCGCCGCGCCCGGTTATCAGCCAGGACAGTCTTACGGCGCATACGGCGGCGCACAATACGGCACGCAGCAAAACATTCCGCCCTACGGCAGCGCATACAACGCCAATCCCTATTCTGCCGGCGCATCCCAGACATACACGCAAAATCCTTACGGCGGATACACACCGCCCCGTCAGCCTGCGCAGGATACGCCTAAAAAGTCTCGCAAGGGGCTGCGCGTACTGCTGACCGTGGTCGCCGTGCTGGTCGTCGCGGGTCTGGGCATAGGCGTGGGCGCGATCATCGGCTCGCGCGGCAAATCCGAATCTCCCGCCATTTTGCCCGGCGGTGATTCCTCCGCCGCTACCGCAATTGCGGGCGCGCCGGAAATGGAAACCAAGGCAAGCCCGGCTTCCGATGCAAAGGCAGCCGCCGGCTCGGCCATGACCCCCACACAAATCGCCGCCAAAGTCAAGGCGTCTTCCGTGGGCATTCTGGTTTATTCGCGCAACGCAACCGGACTTTCCGGCGAAGGTTCCGGCGTTGTCTGGAAAGAGGACGCGTCGGGGACATACACCTATATCATCACCTGCGCCCATGTGGTCAGCGGCAGCAATCTGAGCTACACCGTACAGACCAGCGACAGCGAAACGTATGACGCAGAGCTTGTGGGTGCGGACAGCAAAACGGATCTTGCCGTTCTGCGGGTCAAGACCAATAAAATGACCCCGGCTGAATTCGGCGATTCCTCCGCACTGCAGGTGGGCGATCCCGTATACGCGATCGGCAACCCCGGCGGTACCGAATTCTTCGGTTCCTTCACATCCGGCATCGTCTCCGCGATTGACCGCTCGCTCAAGAGCACCAGCACGACTGTCTGCATCCAGCACACGGCGGCCATCAACCCCGGCAATTCCGGCGGCGCGCTGGTCAACCAGTACGGTCAGGTGATCGGCATCAATTCACAGAAAATCGTCAACACCGAATACGAGGGTATGGGCTTCGCGATCCCGATCAGGTCGGCGCAGAAGATCATCAACAACCTCGCCACTTACGGTTACGTTAAGGATCGTCCGAAGCTGGGCATCACCTACACCGAGGCTGTCAATTACCAGCAGTACAGCATGATTATCAAGATCAAGGGTCTGCCTTCCGGCGCGTTGATCATCACGGACATCAACGACGACAGCTCGCTGAAGAACACGCAGGCGCAGCAGTACGACATGATCATCAAGGTCAACGGCGAGGATATGAACAAGCCGGAAGTACTGCTTGACAAGATCGAAAACGGCAAAGTCGGCGACAAGCTGACGCTCACGCTCTGCCGCGTGGACAACAACTATCAGACGCGCGAATTCGATGTGACCGTCACGCTTGTGGAGGAATCCAAAGAGTCCGAAAAGCCTGAAACCACTACGCAGCAGTATATCAACCCGTACGATTTCTTCAACGGCGACTTCTTCGACGGCCTGTTTTAAGATGCGGTACGACGCAACCCCCTTTTCATGAAATTCTTCTCCTCTTACTTTCATCTCCTTTCTTTTTTGAAAAACCGTGTCCTTCTCCTTCGGGAGTCGGACACGGTTTTTCGTGTTTTGATTTTCAATTTTATATGCGTAGATGCGTTCCGTCCGGCTTTGCGCCGGTCAGCGGATCACTTCGATTCGGTCGTCAAACCGGGGCTTCGGCTCCGGTTTTTCATTCGGGTAGCCGACGCCGATACCGATCTGGTACACCATCTCCGGCGGCAGATGCAGCCGTTCGTTCCAGACTTTTCCCGATTCGTGATTGAACAGCGCGCCTGCGCTGCCGACAATCACAGTGCCCAATCCCATGCTCTGTGCGGCAATGCAGATGTTTTCTGCCAGAATCCCGGCGTCCATCGCACAATTGCCCTGCGCATAAACAAACACAAACGTGGGTGCATTGTGGTAAAAGGGATTTGTATCGCTGCGCGTATACGCTGGCGTGTCCCAGCCGACAAGGTTTTTGAACGCAAGGTGCATCTCGTGCAGCATCGCGCCGTCCTGAACAAAGCGCACATGGCACGGCTGGCTGTTGCGGCCGCTGGGTGCGGCCTTGGCGGCACATTGAAGCGCATACAGCTGCTCGTCCGAAATCTGCTGCGGCGTAAATTCACGGATCGTCCGGCGCGACAAAATCGCGCGGATGGTTTCGTTTTCAATCATAGCGCTGCTCCTGTCAAATTTGCGGCGCGTGCGCGAGCAGATACTGCTCCGCCTC
>CAMOCU010000081.1 GCA_946610835.1 uncultured Clostridia bacterium
TGTATTCAATAAAGCACTTCCCGCGTTCTACGCTTTTCAAAAAAACAAGACCATCGTCAAAGCGCTCTGCCAGCCACGCTTTTTTGGAAGCGACCTGAACATCCCTGTTGTTTGAAATCGCACAGCAGATGTGCTCGTGTTCCAGATTTTCTTTTGTTACCCGGATGAATTCCATAAAAGCCTCGTTCCTTTTTTCGGATATGTTTGATCCGAAATGTGTTTCGGATCGGTTCAGCAGGGAAACAGCCGCCGCGCACTTGTTTTATTTTTCCTGCACAGCGATCCAGATTTCCCCGGAATAATTGGGATCATTTATTTGATCTGACGGATAGACTTCGATCTCCACGCCTCCCGCATACGCGTACCTGTCGTTGCCCGGAAAGAACTCGGTGACGATTTTCCTGTATGTTTCAATAAAGACGTCCGGCATTTTGCCTTTGAACGGAAACACGGCATAGGTGAATTCAGGAAGCTCAATCACCTCAAGATCGCCGTCCACCGGCGCGCCGTTGTACGCAGCGGCGATTCCGTACGGAAACAAATCTCCTTGCGCTTCGAGCGAAAAGCAGATTCCAAGCAGCCCCGCAGGTTTCGGCTTTTCGGGAAGATAGCTGCAAATCTTCTGTATTGTTCCGTCCTGACCGCATTTTGCCCAGAAGCCTGTAATATCGGGCGTCCCCGCGCCGGTTTGCGGTTTGCGGATACGCACCCTTTTGCAGATGACCTTCAGTGCGTCCGGCTTTTCAATTCGATAATCCATTTCAGTTCCTCCTGTTAAAATCAGTTTTACAGACAGTTTTGAAAAGGATTTGACTGTGCCGCCGTTTCTCGCTTCGGTCGGTGTGAGTCCGTGGAACCGTGAAAAGGCACGCGAAAAACTCTCCGGTGTTTCATAGCCGTATTTGAGCGCAATATCAATGACTCTTGCATCGCTGTGTCTGAGTTCATCCGCTGCCAGCGAAAGACGTCTCATCCGGATATAATCGCCCAGTGTGAAGCCGCACAGAATGCTGAAGACTCTTTGAAAATGAAAGGCAGACGAGCAGGCCTGTTTTGCCACTGCGTCAAAGGAGATTTCTTCAGCCAGATGCGCCTCCGTGTAATCGATTGCTCTTTGTATGCCCTTGATCCAATCCAACGCCAATCCCTCCTGTTCTGCGGTTTTATTGTAACAGAGACAAGCGTCAATTCCCTGACTTTGCGTGCTGAATGGTGTCAGACAGAATGATTGCACAAATCGGCTTCTCCGATGCGGACGGCGACGCGGTTACGCCTGCGTATCTTCTTTGCTGAGGACTTTCTTCTGCCAGCTGCGTTTTCCGCATGCAGGGCATTTCATGTAACGTGTCCGGCCTATATGCATTGCAAGGTTTGTCTGCCAGTAGGTCGGTACGTATCTGTGACGGCAATTCCGGCATTCATAATAGCCTGCTTTCTGCTCGATGCCGACAGCGATAAAAGCAACGACGAAAATCATAACGAGCGCGAACGAAAGCAGTACGATCCTTAACCATACGGGCATTTCCACATACGCCGCAACGGCGCAAATCGCCAAGCCTGCGATTGTTGCAGGGGCACCGATCAGATATTCCGCATGAAGCATCTGCCGGTTCTTTTGTTCCACTTCCTGCTTGAGTGCAAGCAGGTTTTTTTCTGCTTGTTTGTCATAAGATTCTGCCATGATTCTTTCGCCCGACAGGAGTTCATTGACATTGATTTTCAAAAGCTCGCACAGTTCCAGCATTATCCCCGAATCCGGCAAAGACTTTCCGGTCTCCCATTTTGATACCGCGCGGTCACTGATGCCGAGCTTTTCGGCAAGAGCGGCCTGAGTTATGCCCTGTTCCTTCCTGCAGGATGCAATGAATCTTCCGGTTTTGATTTGATCCATATCGGGCGCCTCCTTTCATGACTCAAGCATATCTGAAATCCTCCCGCGGGTACACGAACCGCCGGTTGATTTCCGGCGACTCTACCAGCAGTTGAATGCAGTTAATCCTTTTCATTCTTCGGCACAGACGCTCTGCGGTCGGACGCGGGGATCGTCACTTTGACCGAAGTGCCTCCGCCTTTGCGCGGCGTGATTGACAATTTGCCGTCGCACATCAGGGCAAGCCTTTGGCGTATATTGTCGAGGGCGATGTGCGGCTCGTTGTCGTCCGCCGGAGCGAATCCGGGGCCGTCGTCCTCCACAATGATCTCGCTTGCCGAATCCGTCTGCCGGGTGACAACAGAGATGCGGATCGGTTCACTGCTCGAGCGCATGCCGTGTTTGACAGCGTTTTCAACGATGGGCTGCAGTGTCAGCGGCGGTACGCGAAAGAGGGTGTGCGGCACGTCGAAGCGGACAAAAAGGCTGTCCTCAAACTGCGCCTGTTCCACGGCAAGGTAAGCGCGGGCATGTTCCAACTCTGCCGAAAAGGGAATGGTGTCCTCACTTGTGATTGCGGTAAAATTTTTGCGCAGATATGTGGTGAAGTCCAGCGTGACCTGCTTTGCTTTTTGGGGGTTCTGGTCGCAGAGGTAGTAAATACCCATCATGGTGTTGTAAATGAAGTGCGGGCGCATTTGCAGCACCATAACGCTTGCGCGCTGATTGGCGATCTCGCGCTGCTGGCGCGTGTATTGAATCACATTGTCCGAGATGATCAGCCCGTACATCAACAGCGCCAACAGCGCCATCCCGGCGACAACGAATACTTCGACCGGGAGAAACATATGGGCGAATACCGCTGTTGCCATCGGGAACAGATAAAGGAGAAGCGCGGTATAGATTCGTCTGGACAGCTTATTCCGCCGTCGGATCGTACCTGCAATATTCAGGAGCATCATCATAACCAGCGAAGACATCAACAGCGGGAATAACGGGCCGCGGACATACTGGTTATCCGGCGTAACGTAGTAGAAATCATCCGTGAACGGCGCGACGATTGTCATGACGACGAACACACCCAAAAGCGCCATCACGACCCGGAACAGCGGGCTGTTTTTAATGCTTTCCCCGCAGCTGTGCAGCAGGAAAAACATCGGCATAAACATCAGCGACGAGAGAAAGAGTGATTCCAAGAAATAAACAATTCTTGTCACATTCGCCATGCCGGGATTATTCCAGGTGATCATGTCGAAAAAGCAGATCACGGAGCACATAAAAAGCAGCGAAAACAATATGATAAAATACCGCTTGTTCCACCGGTCGATCGCCGGCATCAGCACGGCGAACGCGATTCCGATCGCCATCAACACCAACAGTGCGCCGGCTATGGAGAAAGAAAAAAACGTCATCAGGCCGGTCATGCGCTCTCTCCTCCTGTCTGGAACGGATGGCGCAGATTTTTCAGCTGCTCCCGCACGCTATGCGGCGTGAGGGGCTTTAACAGAAAACCGCTCGCACCTGTACCCCATGCATCAAATGCATACTCGCTGTACGCTGTCAGATACACAACATTGGTACGGAGGTTGATCTTGAGCAGTTCGCGGCAAAGTTCCAGACCGCTTGTGTTTCTCAGCTCAATATCCAGAAAAGCGAGCGCGACACGGTTCGCCTTTGCGAATTTTATCGCTTCGGATGCATCGGTAAAACCTGTGACCGTCGCGTGCGGCATGACCTCCTCCAGAACCGGCAAAGCGCCGGCGAGGATGAGCTTTCGGTCATCCACAAGAATGACATTCGGTTTCGTGTCGCTCTGCGCAGCGGCAGAAAGCAACAAATTCACATCCGTATCCAGAACCTCAGAGAGTCGGGAGATCATAGATGCGTCCGGCAGACGGCTGCCGGACTCCCACCGGACGACCGTGGACCGGGTGACATACACCTTATCCGCCAACGCCTGCTGTGAAAGTCCTTTTTCTGTTCGCAGCTTTTTCAAAGCATCCGAAAAATACTGGTTCATACGATGTTTTGCTCCGTAGTATTCTTTATAATGATAAACGTACCCTGACTCACTATTATGATAAACCAAGAACAGCCAAAAATCAATCAAAAAATCTGTTTTGTTTTGAAACATTAAGGAAGCAAACGAAAATTGCGCAGAAAACACAAATCCCGCCAAGTCAAGCGACCTGACGGGAATAATAAAAGAGCTTATTCGTTTCCCTTTGTGACTTGCGCGTCCATATGTTCCCTGTGCGCACGATACGCATCCTCTTTGCAGCCCCGGATGATTTCGTACAGCGGAGCGCTCGGATAGCTGTTCATCGTTCGATAAATATGCAAAACCGCCGCATAGGAACGCAGGCTCTGTTCCAAATCGTATTTGTCATACATCGAGTTTAATTCATTCAAGCAGTTGGTCTGCGTCAATTGGGTTTCGTCGATTTGTTCCTGCAGCGACTTTTGCCGCGTTTCCAATTCGTGGTTGATTTTTTTGACCTCGCGGCGTTGACGCTTTTCTTTCTGCAATACAGTTTTTTGATACAGAAAATGAAAAATATCCAGCCAGACTGCGGCCATTGCAATCAGAATATAGACCAATTGTTCGGTTTTGTTTAAGGCATAGGTAATGGCAAGCGTAGCGGCCGCGGGTATACAGGCGGTTACCAGATACTCCAGCACAAACACCACGACGTGTTTCGCTTTTCCGGGTTGTGCATACACGACCTTATCAGCTTCCAGCTGTTGTATCTGATTGCGGCATGCAGCCATTTTTTCATCACAGGATTCGGCCTGCTTTCCCAGCATACACATGTGGGAGAACACCGTCAGCTGCTCTTCCCGGCTTAATAAATCTAATGTTTCCAACTTCCGCACCTCCCGGAGGCGGAATACTTATTCCGCACAGCGACAAAGCATTTAGAGTTATTATACAAGATCAAACAAAAAAATCAAGGGGGGTGTTCCAGAATGGAACACCAAAGATTCCAAAATGGGAACTTTCGGGATTCACGGTATCAGAATGAGCATGGGATCGGTATGTGCAAAGCGGCAGTGCATATCCTCGCCGCGTCTGTGCGCGTACCGGACCCAAAGGATCACTGCTTTCGAGGATCACTTCACCGTAAACGTCCAGTCTGGGAGAACAATCGACATGGACAGCGAATGCTTATAGGTAAGGTATACAAAAGGCTCGTCACAATCGGAACACATCCGACGATGGCGAGCCTCTTCGATACTGCCCATGAAAGTTTATAGTTTGATACAAAAGCGGCGCCCTCGTCGTTTGCGGCATACATTTTGAAAATCGAACACCGACCATAATCATTAAGGCAATACCGCACACCCCAATTGTGCGGTATTGCCTTAAACAATGTTCCCTTAGTTGCGGCAAGAGTTTCTGCATTTGCGGGAAAGTCCGGACGTATAATTGGATCTGTTGCAAGTCCTGAAGGCGTATCCATAAAACGCTTTGCAGTCCTTTCTTCTCCAAAAGTTTTTTATTCATCTACACAGGGCTGTTCGTATTCCTTGACATCAATACGACTGTCTCGACTGGATTTTGGTTGTCCCACCTCAAAAGTTTTTCTACTTTAGGAAATACAATTCATGATTACATCAATCATTATTTCTTTTTCTTCAGGTCTGGATTCAGCAATCATGATTGTCAAAGCAACAAGTGTATGATCGTCGATTAGCTTTTCACCATTTGCAAATAAGATACCATTCTTATCCAGGAAATATAAGGAAGCGCTGATTAAATCGGGGTGTGCGAGGGGGCGAGAGATTTTTTCGGCAGAT
>CAMOCU010000082.1 GCA_946610835.1 uncultured Clostridia bacterium
AGACCGCATGGGGCTGGCGCAGCTGCATCAGATCCGCGGACGCGTTGGCCGGTCAACCCGCCGCGCCTGCGCGTATCTGACGTTTACACGCGGCAAAGAACTGTCTGAAATCGCAACGCACCGACTCGAAGCAATCCGGGAATTTACAGAGTTCGGATCGGGATTCAAAATCGCCATGCGCGATCTGGAGCTTCGGGGTGCGGGCAATATACTCGGTGCGCAGCAGCACGGGCACATGGAAGCCGTGGGATATGATATGTATCTCAAACTGCTTGCCGAAGCGGTCAGCGAAGAAAAAGGCGAGCAAAAAGCGGCGCCCGAAAAGGAATGCACCATTGATCTGCCGATCGACGCGCACATTCCGCCGGACTACATCGAAAGCGTGCCGCAAAAATTATATATGTATCGGCGCATTGCGGACATTCGCACGCGCACGGATGCCGAGGATGTACTCGACGAATTGTTTGACCGGTTCGGCGATCCGCCCGCAAGCGTGCAGGGATTGATTACCGTTTCGCTGCTGCGCGGGACGGCGCTGCGTCACGGCGTGTACGAAATCAAGGAAAGCGCCGGCAAGATGATGCTGTATATTGATGCGCTGGACATGGACAAGGTGCGCTATCTCGCGGCGCATATGCACGGACGCATTCTGGTCAGCGCGGCGGCCAAGCCGCACATTGCCATCCGCGTGGGGCAAAAGGAAGACCGTCTGGCGGTACTGACACGGGCGTTTGATTTGATGGACGGAAAGGAAGGATCGGCATGAAAAGACGAATCATTGCCTGCGCGGCGCTGGTTACGGTGTTCGCGCTGCTTTGCGGCTGTACGCTGCCGTGGCAAAGCTCCGGACGCGACGTGGTGATGACGGTGTCCGGTGCGCAGATTGAAGAGGATCTGTACGCCTATTATCTTGCGCAGATTCTGCACGAGCCGGAAAAGTACGGCCTGACCGATCCGGATCGCAAAGCTGCGGAGGACAAGACCGTGCAGCTTTGTACAGAATATGTGGCGGTCAACAGCATGTTTGCCGACGAAGGGCTGACGCTCACGCCGGAATATAAAAACCGTATTGCCGAAAATGTTTCCACCAAATGGGGCTTTTACAAGAATTTTTACGAAAAGGTCGGCATCCGCAAACAGACCGTGACAAAATATGAAACCAATACCGCAAAGCGGGAGATGCTCATTGCACATAAATACGGCGAAGGCGGCTCAGCGGCTGTGCCCAAGATCGAGCTGGACGCGTTTTATGCTGTCAATTATGTAACGTTTCAATCCATCAACGGCTATTTGACGCGAACCGGCAGCAACGGCAAATCCGAGCGACTGCCGCCGCAGGAGATTGCGGCGGTGGAAGATCGTTTCAAGCAGATGTGTGAGCTGGTGCGCACCGGTTCATCGCTCGAAGAGGTGGCCAAAGCGAACGCGTCAAGCGCATATATTCTTTCCGCTGAAGCCGAAACGCTGACGATTAACCGCACCACGAACAATTACCCGCCGGAATTTTTCAGCAAAGTGCAGCAAATGGACGTTGGTTCGCCGTGCGTGATTGAGGCAAAGGACTATATTTTCCTTGTCGTCAAGCTTGCGGATAAGAACGACGAAAACCTGCAGGCGCATCGAATGGCGTGTTTGCTGGAAAAATGTGCTGAACCGTTTCAAGGCGATCTGACGGCGGTCATTTCCGGATACAAGGTGCAGAAGGATTCCTCCGCGCTCGGCAAAATTTTCGGCACAGTCAGCAAGCGGTTTTGAACGTCGAAGTGTTTGCGGGGCTGGATCCGCGGGAAAATCTTGCGCGCGAGGCGGCGTTTTTTGACCGCGGGGTCGAAATCGCGCTTTTGTGGCGCAATACGCCCTGCGTGATCCTTGGTCGAAACCAGAGCGCGGCGCAGGAGGTTTCCGAAGCGGCGCTGCGGGAGGTGCCGGTGCTGCACCGGATGAGCGGCGGCGGCGCGGTGTACCATGATCTGAACAACGTGAATTTTACGTTTATCCGGCGCGAATCTCTGCCCGGCACGATGCGCGCGCATGCGGCGCCGATCCTCGCGTTTCTGCGGCAGCAGGGATTGCCGGCCGTTTTTTCCGGCAGGAACGATATTTTGCTGAACGGGCAAAAAATCTCCGGCTGCGCCGCGCGGCACAACAGCGGCTGTACCCTTGTGCACGGGACGCTGCTGTTTCGGCGCGATGCAGAAAAAATGGCGCGTTATCTTACACCGGACAGCGGCAAACTGGCGCGGCACGGCGTGCCTTCCGCTGCCGCACGCACCGGTGAACTGGCGCCGTATTTGCCGGATGTGCCGGATGTTGAACATTTTGTACAGCTATTGCAGATTTTTTTAAAAAACCTGCCGTAAGCGCAGCTATAGTTCGTATTTGGAATCAAAATGGAAAAATATTTCAAAAAATCGGATGCATTGTGAAAATAGTCAAAAAAACTCTATTGACAAAACAATTTTTATGCACTATAATTACATTATCTATTAGCTGATTTGTGAGGTTTTGCGGTGTACGACATGCAGGAGGACGCGCGGATTCGGGCAGCCCGGAGCGGAGACAGCGAGGCAATGACGGATCTGATCATGCAGCTGTTGCCCTTCATCCGGCAAAAGGCGGCTTCGGCGTCACTGAGCAGCGGCATGGACGCAGAGGACTTGGCGCAGGAGGGTTTGATCGGCCTTTTGGGCGCGGTGCGTTCCTTCCGTGCGGAGCGTGGCGCAAGCTTCACGGGCTATGCGTGCACCTGTATTCTCAACAGCATGCGTTCGGCCATGCGGCGCGGGCTGCGCGCCGGCGCGGTGCCCGCAGCGGCGGTGGTTCCGATGGAACAGGCCGACGGGCTGGGTGATCTGCGGGAAGATCCGCAGGAAATCGTGGCGCGGCGCGACGAGGCGCAGCGGCTGCGGCAAAAGCTGGACGAGCTTTTGTCCGAAATGGAGCGGCAGGTGCTGCGAATGTATTTGGCAGGCAGCAAATACGGCGAAATCGCCGCGGCGCTCGGCCTGCGGGACAGCAAGGCTGTGGACAACGCGCTGCAGCGGATACGGAAAAAACTGAAGGCATTCAGTTAAATATGTAAAATATGCCCCAAGTAGCTCAAAGTAGAGCGTAGTTATTTTCTAAGGTGGCGGTGCAATTCCGCCCGAGGGCAAATTTATTAAGCGAGGTATTAACCATGTACGAAGACAAAACACTCACCTGTAAAGAATGCGGCGAAGAGTTCGTGTTCACTGCCGGCGAGCAGGAGTTCTATGCAGAGAAAGGTTTCGTAAACGAGCCCCAGCGCTGCAAGGCCTGCCGTGACGCCAGAAAGAACGGCACCCGTGAGCGGGAAATGTTCGAGGCCACCTGCGAGAGATGCGGCGGCATCGCCAGAGTCCCCTTCAAACCCCGTGAGGATCGTCCTGTCTATTGCAGCGAATGCTTTGCAAAGATGAAGGAAGAAGCATAATTACCGTAGTTTTTTACTGAGCCTGCCTTAGAAAAACTGTATTTTATGCAGCAAAAGCACCCGAAGCTTCGGCGTTCGGGTGCTTTTTCTGTCGTGTGGTCAAAAAGCCGGGAGAAAAAGGAATCATTACAGATTTTGCGGGACAAAACTGTCGATGATAAAAGCAGACAAAATTTCAGCAAAATTCCGGAAAGGTGTTGACAGAAATGCAGCAAATGTGTTATAGTACATCCGTCGTAGTATGGGATTTTATCGCAAAATGCTTTTTCGGCTTGCACGAATCCTGTACCCCAAAAAAGCAAAAGCAGGTTCCACGGAGTGCTGCAATAAGCAGGGTCAGATGCAGCGCCGCGCATTCCGGAGCCGGCCGATAAGGAGGAATTTTTTATGAAAAATGTACTAAAAAGGACGGTTAGCGTGTTGATGGTGCTGACGATGTTATTTACATCGTTTGTCATCTTTGATCCGAGCGTATTCCTGATTCAGGCTGACGCAGCGATTTCAAAGGACAGCACCGGAGTCCCTGATGTGTATATCGTTGTGCCTGAAACGCTCTATTTAAAGCCCAGCACAGGGAATGCAACGACGGTTCAGTATTACGTGAACGATACGCTCAGCGGTACGTCTGTTACAGCGGATAGCAGCAACGCTACAACCGGAAAAGTGTATTTCAAAGCTGCAAGCGGAACGATTACAGATCGAAAGTTCTCCATTTCCAATTCCAATAAAAGCAATATATCTATGACTGGGGATTCGTACGATTTGAGCGGCCTGACGCTCACAACCGGCGTTGCAACAAAGGGAACGACTACACTGGAGTGGACATTTACGGCAAAGATCAACGGAATCTCGGTGGAATATCATGCGTTTTCTGTTGCTTATTCTCCCAACCGTAATGTTACAGCGATCGGTTTGACCGGATATGACGATAACGGTGATGAATCTTATGCATCCGGCCTTCTGTATATTCAGGGCGCACATGTAACAAACACCGCATCTGTCAGCTATCATGACACCCCGAGTGGCAACAATCATCGGTTTAATTATCAAAATATCAATACGAGCGGAAAATACTTAGATCCGCTGGTCAATGGTGTTGCCGCTCCCGACAATAAAGATCCGCACGACTGGGGGTCTACCAGTTCAACGTTTACCGGCGCCACAAATTCTTTTGCAAGCTGTTACTGCGTGAGAGGCGATAAACGAGACGGTAACGGCGATTGGGTCGATCACAACGATTGTAACCGCACGCCGGCTGAGGTGTTTGCGGATACTTCCCGTTACTCCAACACCAATCAGTTGCCCAATCTGAAGCTTCGCTTTATGATCACGGACTTGGCGAACACCAATCAAAGAAGAAACTGGTACGTTTCTGACGCCACGTCACAAGTTTCAAATCCCAATACACCGGCATCGGCCACGTTGATCAACAGCAAAGGCACCGATATTCTGAAACATTCATATTGGCGAAGTGACGACGAATCCAATGCTTTTTACGGCGAAAAGTGTGGTACGGTTCTTGGCTCCGGCGGCGGCGGAAACAATAACGGCAGCGACAAGGGAAACAGTAACGTTGGCGAAGTGTACAACAGTACGATCAGTTATGCGCTTTCCGGCGGTTCCTGTGTGCGCTATTTCAGATATGGTTTGACAGGCGCTCACTCTGCTCATGGTTGGACAAACAGTTCATGGGCAATGACTACCGGCTGTGTTCTTCTGAAGATTACAACGGTGAACAAGAGTAGTTTGCGCAGTAAGATTATCGAGAAGCAGAAGCAGGCAAGCAAAACGACGGCAGGCAATTGGTCTACGATTTACAGTGCGCTGAAAACAGCATATGAAGCGCTGGGCAATCCAACGGCAACGCAATCCACGATTGATTCTGCGTACAACACGATCAACGGATTGAGCATCACGAAAAAGACCTACACAGCAACACAATATCATGTGCTGGTTAATGGAGCAAACGATTCCGTTATCCGAACAGATTCGGAGACGCTGTCGTTTAATCCCGGCAACACGGTAACGTGGACAGCCAGTACCTCTTATGGCGGTTATGAATACAAAGGATATGTGAAGGGCAACAATACATCAGCAACAACCATGCCTTCCTCCTTTACGTCTACCAACTCATCAGTTTCCGAGAGTAACAAAGCGGCAGATCAGGCATATACGTTCTATTACAAAGCAAAAGGCCCGAATG
>CAMOCU010000083.1 GCA_946610835.1 uncultured Clostridia bacterium
AGAAAAAGCCGCCGCCCTTCGGCAGTGGCTCTGTGCGCGTGCGGATTACGGGTATCTGTTCGATGCCGAGCAGCCGGATCACTTCCGGTACGCGGTGTTTATCTCGCAGCTCGACATCGAGGAAGTGATGCACAACGTCGGACGGGCCAAAGCTGACGTTCTCCTGCAAACCGTATCTGTACCGCAAGGACGGCGTGTACGCGGAGAAGTATACGCAGCCCGACTTCACGCTGACAAACCCGGAGGAATTTGCATCCCGTTCGGTTGCGATTCGGGTGCTGTTATGGATATTTGTCAAGCCGCTGATCCGTCTGATCGCGGTGACGGAATAAGGGGGACGAGCATATCAGATATATACCACCATTTGGACTTTACACAAAATTCGGGACAGACCCTCAAAAACACAGATTTGTTTTCTGAACCCATGCCCCACTCCACGTGGGACTGTTTTTACCTCTCAAGACTGCGTTGAAATTTACGCAGTCTTTTTCTTTTATAAAAATGCAGCCTGCGCCGGTTGTGGAGCAGGCTGCCGGAGTTTTATTCGCCTTTCATGCCAATCAGTTCTGTATTGCCTTCAAAAGCCTCCACAGAAAGCTTGACCGAATCAAAGATAGCCGCGCGGATATCATCCTGCGTTGCACCGAGATATTTTGCCCAGCGATCGTCGATGAATGTGTTCATACACATAATGTCTGCCAGCCCGACAGGATCGATTCCGCTTTGGATTCCACGATCTTTGTATTGCTTACGCATGGTCAGGCCAAACAGCTTAAACATAGCGGGGGTGATATGGATAATCTTGCGATCCGGAACGCCCATAGCCTCGTGAACGATCCGCAGAAAATCGTCCCATGTGTAGTTGCAGCAGGAGATCGGATAGGTTACGCCCCCTTTGCTTTTTTCAGCAGCGCCCACAATGACCTGTGCAACCTGATGAACCGTGAGCATGGCAGTCCCGCCCTTGGGATAGAACGTGATCGGCCCCATGTTTTTCAGCTGCTCTATCAGAATAACCCAGACAGGCTTGCGCCCTGGCTGTGTACCGAAGATGTATGGCAGTTCCAGTACGCTGACGTCCATGTTTTCGTCTGCATATGAAAGGGCAGCTTGTTCCTGGTCGATACGGCTTCGGATGTAGGGATGTTTTTCTGTCAGACGCATTTGCGGAAATTTTTTGGCGAAATAGGAAAAGTACGATCCGAGAACAACCGTTTTTGTGATACCGGCGCGTTTGGCCAGAGGGATCAGACGGTTCAGCGGATCAATGTTGTATTTTTTATATGCGTCATAGACAGGTGCGGGGAATTCTACTCGCTCGTCTACACCGGCAGCGAAAACAAAGCAGTTGCAGCCGTCCATCATGTCTAACACTTCATTGTCTGTCATTTCCAGATAGTTACACAGGCGTACATCCATTTCTTTTGGAATCGGCGCGCCGACGGGTAGGGGAGGCAGCGCGACGGTGCGTACCTCATGCCCGCGCTCCAGAAACAACTGCGCTGCGGCTGAACCAAGCAAGCCGGTTCCGCCGATCATAAAAACTCGCATCGTTTTTACTCCTTTTCCTCGTAGTCTTTAAAGCCTTTGAAAATGGTTTCGTCGTAGAAATTGTTTTCATCTTCGCGATGCAGAGGTTTCCAGACTTGCGCAAAGAAGGGATTAATCTTGGCCTCAGTGTCATAATCCCACGGCCAGGGCAACTCTTCCGGGCACCAATGTCCGCCTTTGAGCACAAGGTTCGGAGTCATTTCAAATTCATTACCTCTGGCACTGCGCCATTTCAATGGGGTAAACAGATCGCCTTTGACCATGGATTCGGACAGGCATTCGCCGCCACGGAATGCAGCCGCTTTGCGCATGTCTTCAATATCCAGTTCGCTGTCCGGCTTGCTTTCGTCATAACCATGGTCGAGCAGCGTGATCTCCTCTGTGGGACGCTGGATTTTGAATGTTTCCCATGTGCCGATCTTGTTCCAATCGTCCTCCGTGCCGTAATAGGCGGAGATACGGTGCGGATTCTTCGTCAGCTTCCAATGCAGTGTGCCGTACAGTTCGGTCTGCGCAATCTTTTGCATAAAGGGTTTGGCTGCGGCGGCAATGGCGGAACCGAGGAAGGAGGGCAGTGCCTTGGCGGCGCGATAGTAGGGCGGAACGGCTTTGGCCATATTGTTGAAATACTGTTTGATCGGGATGTTTGCGCGGAAATGCAGAATCTCGTCCAGCTTGTCGGAATCGACATACCATTGACCGTGGAAATTGCGCAGAATGAACCAGTTTGCGTCAAACAGCAGCTTCGGAGAAGGCAGACCCAACGCGCCCAACAGCAGCTCTTCGAATTCGTAGTTCGTGATCCGGTACTCTTTGCCGGAACCGATGTTGTAAAACTTGCGCCAAAAAGTTTCCGGGACGTCCGGCTCGCAGAGGTTTGCCAGCAGTCTGCCGGAATCTTCGACCGTAGCCCACTCCAGTACGCCGTTGATCGGCACATGGAACATGATCGGATCCATATTTTTGAGGATCGCAGGATAGAGAATACCCGACTGGCGCAGCGATACCCAGTATTTTAAACCGGATTCGGCAAAAATCGCCTCCGCCTTGACCTTGCTGATGGCATAATGGTCATAGACGCTGATCTTGATCGGGTCGCCGGTGCGCGCCCAATGGATCGGCGGATTGCGGTCGCCGGTCTCCGCTACAGTGCCAATGTAAACGGCTTTGATCGAATCAGGATCAGGTTGCGCTTTGATTGCACGCACGATGTTGGTTGCTGCGGTGACGTTGGTGCGTATGGTTTTGCGCGGGAAATAGTCTGCCGCGGGAGAGACCATGCCGCCCACATGCAGAACGTAATCTGCGCCGGTCACAAACCGCAGCACAGATTCATAGTCCGTCAGATCGCCCCAGATGATTTTAACAGAAGGATCGTTGAGATAGGGCATGAATTTTTTGCGGTTTTTTTCGCTGCTGCGCAGCAACAGGACAATGTTGTGCCGGTATTTGCGGGCGTACAACTCCAGAAATCCCTGAAATCCCATAGTACCGGAGGCGCCGGTCAGTGCAACTGTTGTTTTTTTCATGGTGAAACTCTCCTGTATTTTTAGTTTTCCAAGACTTTGTGAATACGAATAATGGACTGTTCGGCCAAGCTGCGGAACAGCGGCGCAGTGCGGTCGGCTGTTTGCTGCACTTCCTCGTGTGTCAGCGGCGACGGACTGATCCCTGCAGCCAGATTGGAGATGCAGCTCACGCCGCAAACGCGCATCCCGGCATGTACCGCAGCAATTGCTTCGCAGGCCGTGCTCATGCCCACCGCATCTGCGCCGAGAATGCTGTACATCCGAATCTCTTCCGGCGTCTCGTAATTGGGACCGCTGGTTTGGATGTAGACGCCGTTTTGCAGCGGGATATGCAGGGATTCGGCGGCGTCGCGGATGCATGCGCAAAGAGCAGGATCATACACATGGCTCATGTCCGGAAACCGCACGCCGAGCGAATCGTGGTTTTTACCGATCAGCGGGGAAGGGACAAAGGAGCTGATGTGTCCGGTGATGCACATCAGATCGCCGGCATGAAAAGCGGGATTGATTCCGCCGGCGGCATTGGTTAAAAATAGCACTTTTGCCCCCAGCATGCGCATCAAACGGATCGGCAGGATGACCTGCTGCATGGAGTAACCTTCGTAATAATGCACGCGTCCCTGCATGAGAACAAGCGGAATGTCATGCAGTGTGCCGAACAAAAAGCGCCCGGCATGACCTGCCACAGTGGATACGGGAAAGTCGGGCAGCGAATCGTAAGGAACAACGGCGGAAACGTTGATCTGATCCGCAAAACCGCCCAAGCCGGAGCCGAGAACGAGCGCAATCTGCGGTTCGAGCGCGGTTTGCCGGCGGATGACGTCTACGCATCGGAGTAATGTTTTCATTTTGCTTCCACCGCGCTTTCCTGTGTATCGGACACGCCCTCTTCTTTTTCGTGCATCACGCGCACGGTATCCATGACCTTGTTGTAGAACGCGCCGTGGAGTTTGTATTTTGTGACAAAAACAGCAAAGGACGCTGCAATCAAAATCACCGGGATGCCGAATGCCATGACGGAGATCGCGGCTTTCGCGCTTTGCGGCTGCACGGATGCGTCCGCCGTGTTGTATTTACCGATTTCTAATCCGATACCCATGACCAATCCCTGGATCGAATACGCTACTTTCAGCAGGAAGCTTTTCATGGAAAAGACGATAGAATCTGTACGGTAGCCGAGCTTGAATTCGCCGTAATCCACGACATCCGCCAACATAACGGTTTCAGCCACGAACATGGCGCCGATGCCGATGCAGGCGAAAAATGCGCAGACCGCAAACACTACAAAACCAACGTCGATCTCGGCATTGAGCAGCGGGACAACGCCCAGTGACGCGCCGCGGAAATTGCGCAAAAGGAACATCACCAGATACCCGGCTGCGGAAATACCCATAGATCCGATGATTACGGGACGCTTGGAGTATTTGTTAGACAGAACGGTAAAGAGTACCAGTCCGAGCATTTGGCCGACTGCGACGATTGCTGCGAACACAGCATACAGCTCATACCGGCTGAGTACATGTTTGAAATAATACACGCCAAGTCCGTTGGTCAGATACCAACCGGTGTTGAAGCAGATGGCGGTAATCATAAAAAAGAGAAGCTGATCGTTGTTTTTGATTGTGATAAATGCTTTTTTGAGCGTCAGACCTTCTTTCTTTTCCGGTGTAAAGCGTTCTTTGGTGCCGGTGACCGTGATAACGACAAGAAGAATATATGCGCCGGCAAGGATCATCGCCCAGCGGCGAAAGCCGAGCGGTTCGTTGCCAGCGCCGAGTTTGGCGACCATGCTGACGGTGAACAGGGAAACCACAGCCTGTCCCACGCCGCAGAAAAAACGCGGAATGGAAGCGATTGTGTTGCGTTCTTTCGGGTCACGGGAGAGCGCGGGGACGAATGACCAGTAAGGTATGTCGAAAATCGTATAGCTCATGCCCCACAACAGATATGCTACGGTTGCGTAGACATAGGCGCCGATGCCGCCGGCCGTCAGACCGGGATTGGAAAACATCATTACCAGCACCATAGCGTTCAGAATACCGCCGGTCAGAATCCACGGGCGAAAGCGACCGATGCGCGTGCGCGTATTGTCCACAAGCGTGCCCATCATAGGGTCGTTGATGCCGTCCCAAACACGGCACAGCAGAAACATTGCGCTCAGATAGCCAGGCTTAACGCCCATATTGTCCGTTAAAAAATTGGAGAAAAAAGCATTTGTCATTCCGTAGCTCAGATCGCCGCCTGCGCCGGCTACGCCATAACTCAGCTTTTCCCGCAAAGAAATCGCCATGAATATCCCTCCTTATATATAGCTTTATTATACAGAACGGAGCACTCTGTAATGATTACATTTGTGTTCGCTCAAGGAAGGAATAAGGAATATTCCTTCGCGGCAAAACGGAACGGTCTGATACTCGGCGATACGTAAGCGTTGCAAGCGCGGAGATTTTTCTATTCCGCACAACGCACGGACGAAAAAGCATTTACAAAGTATGGGTGTATCTGAGGAAGCACTGATTCAATCCGATGCGCACGAAGGAATGGATCTTTTTCCGTC
>CAMOCU010000084.1 GCA_946610835.1 uncultured Clostridia bacterium
ATTTTTCATGAGCATGGGAATGTGGTACGTAAGCCTTCTGTTCCTGCTGAGCGGAATGGACGATGCACGTACAGGCGCATGGATGCGTGCGCTTGCGCAGGACGGCGTGTATGATGTGGGCGCCGAGATGCACGACGCAATCCGCGCTGTGTTTGAGGGCGGTTACTGCGACGAGGATGCCACACGCGGTCTGATCCACAGTGTTTTTGATTCGGACGGCTACCTTTGCGACACGCATACGGCGGTTGCAGTGCAGGTTTACCGCGCGTATCGCGCGCAGTCCGGTGATTCTGCGCCGACCGTGATTGCGTCCACCGCCAGTCCTTACAAATTCAGCCGCACAGTGCTTGCCGCTGTTGCACCCGAAGTGCAGGCGCAGAGCGAATTTGATATGGTGCGGGCGCTGCTGCAAAAGACGGGCTTTGCCTGCCCGCCGCAGCTGCTGGATCTGCAGAACAAGCCCGTGCGTTTTACCGATGTTTGTGCCAAAGAGGACATGGAAAGCGCCGTGCTGGCGGCGATGCTGTAAGCAAAAGGAGTTTTTTACGTGTCATTATTTGCCATTGCGGATACGCACCTCTCTTTCGGCACGGACAAGCCTATGCATATCTTCAACGGCTGGCAGGATTATGAACGGCGGCTCGCGGACAATTGGCACCGGATCGTGCAGCCGGAAGACACGGTGGTCATAGCCGGGGACATTTCCTGGGGAATGGATCTGCGGCAGTCGCTGCCGGATTTTCGGTTTTTGCACACGCTGCCCGGACACAAGCTGATACTCAAAGGGAATCACGATTATTGGTGGTCGACCAAACGCAAAGCGGACGCTTGCTTTGCAGAAAACGGGCTGGATACGCTGGATATCCTGTTCAACAATGCGTACGTTGCCGGAAATACGGCGGTCTGCGGTACGCGCGGCTGGCTTGCGGAAAGCTGTTCGGCAGAAGACCGCAAGGTGCTGCTGCGCGAAGCCGGACGGCTGCGCTTGTCGATCGACGCTGCCGTATCGCTTGGCAAAGAGCCTGTCGTTTTTCTGCATTATCCGCCCATCAACGCCGACCGCTCGTGGTGCCCCGAGATTTTTGAGGTGCTGCACGAGGCGGGCATACGCCGCTGTTATTACGGCCATCTGCACGGCCCTTCGTGCCGCACGGCCTTCAACGGCGAGCTGGATGGGATTCATCTGTCGCTGATCTCTTGCGACTTTTTGGAATTTTGCCCGAAATTGGTGGAGAAATTTTAAAAAACAGTAGAAATTCTGAAAAAGATATGCTATAATAAAATGAATATACGCTGCGGTATTTTGCGCAGCGGCCACAGAAGTGAAAGGAATTGGTTAAAATGAGTCTCAAATCATGCAAGAAGTTGGATACCAACACGTACGAAATCGAGGTATCCATCAGCGGCGAAGACTTTGCTGCCGCCATCAACAAGGTGTACATCAAGCAGAAGAACCGGATCACCGTGCCCGGATTCCGCAAGGGCAAGGCGCCGAAACATATGATCGAAACCATGTACGGCAAGGGCGTATTTTATGACGATGCGCTCGAAATGCTGTATCCCGAAACCGTTGACGCCGCCATCAAAGAGGCGGAGCTGGAAGCAGTCGACACACCGCATGAGGTCAAAATCAACGAGATCGGCGAAAACGGCGTGGAAATGACCATGCAGATCACTGTCAAGCCCGACGTTACGGTCAAGCAGTACAAGGGTCTTGAGGCCGAGAAACGCGAAGTGTCTGTTTCGGCCGAGGAAGTGGACGCGGAGATCAACCGCCTGCGCGAGCGCAACGCGGTCATTACCGATATCGACGATCGCCCGGCTCAAATGGGCGACACCGTCGCCATTGATTACGACGGTTCTGTCGACGGCGTTTCTTTCGAGGGCGGCAAAGGTTCCCACGATCTTGAGCTTGGATCCAATTCTTTTATCCCCGGCTTTGAGGAACAGGTTGCCGGTCACAGCATCGACGAAACGTTCGACGTCAACGTCACATTCCCCGAGGAGTACCACGCAACAGAGCTTGCCGGCAAGGCGGCTGTGTTCCAGTGTGTGATTCACGGCATCAAAGAAAAGACGCTGCCGGAACTGGACGATGAATTCGCCAAGGATGTCAGTGAGGATGCAGATACGCTCGACGAGTTGAAGAAGAGCATCGAAGCGGATCTGCTCAAGGACAAGCAGGGACGCGCTGACGCGGACTTTGAACAGGCGCTGCTCGTTTCGCTTGCCGATCAGGTCGAGGGTGAGATCCCCGATTGCATGTTCGAGCAGAAAGCGGAGGAAAACAAAGAGAATTTCTCCCGCCGTATCGGCCAGCAGGGCATCGATCTGGATAAGTACCTGATGTATATGGGCATCGAAAAGGAACGCTTTGAGTCCGACATGTACGAACAGGCGATCCAGCAGGTCAAGGTGCGTCTTGCGCTTGAAAAGATCGCGCAGAGCGAGGGTATCGAGGTGAGCGACGAGGACGTGCAGGCAGAGTACGATAAGCTTGCCGGGATGTACGGCGTTTCGGTCGACGCGGTCAAGGGCTTCTTTGCCGAAAGCAGCATCCGAAACGATATCGAGTGCGAAAAGGCAATCAACGTCATCAAAGAAAATGCTGTCGTTAAAGCAACTTCCGAAGATGAGGCACAGGCGGAAGACGGCGAGACAGCGGCAGACGCTGAATAAATCCGGTTTAATCGGACTATACTATTATGAACATGTGCGGCTGTCCTGCTCCGCGGAGCAGGATAGCTTTGCATATCAAATTATTTCCATTCAAGGGAGGTATTTCCATGGCATTGGTACCGTATGTAATTGAACAGACAAATCGCGGCGAACGTTCCTATGATATTTTTTCCCGCTTGCTGAGCGACCGGATCATCGTCCTTTCCGACGAGGTCAACGACGCAACGGCAAGTCTGGTTGTGGCGCAGCTGCTGTTTTTGGAAGGACAGGATCCGGAAAAGGACATCAGCCTGTATATCAACAGTCCCGGCGGCTCTGTGACGGCCGGTATGGCGATTTATGACACGATGCAGTATGTCAAGTGCGATGTATCGACAATCTGCATGGGCATGGCGGCGTCCATGGGCGCCTTCCTGCTTTCCTCCGGCGCCAAAGGCAAGCGCATTGCGCTGCCCAACAGCGAAATTATGATCCATCAGCCGCTTGGCGGCGCGCAGGGTCAGGCTACGGAGATCAAGATCATTGCCGATCATATCCTGCGTACACGCGAAAAATTGAACCGCATCCTTGCGGAAAACACCGGCCGTTCCATCGAGGAGATTGCCCGCGATACAGAACGCGACAATTATCTTTCCGCTGAGGAAGCGCGCGAGTACGGCCTGGTGGATAAGGTGCTGTACAAAAGATAACACAGCGCCGCAACACAGGCATACAAAGGAGATTTCAGATGCCCAGAGACGACGAACGATACGATAAGAAAATCTGCTGTTCCTTCTGCCGCAAGCAGCAGGGACAGGTGGAAAAGCTGATTGCCGGCCCCGGCGTATATATTTGTAACGAATGTGTGGAACTTTGCGAGGCGATCATTGAGGATGACGATTCCTTCGGCATGCACAAACAGGCCGAGCTTGAAAAGGAATTGGGCGACCTGCCGAAGCCCGCACAGATCAAAGCGCAGCTGGACAATTATGTCATCGGGCAGGATGCCGCCAAAATCGCGTTGAGTGTCGCTGTGCGCAACCATTACAAGCGCGTTTACGCGGCGGCAGACAACGAAGTTGAGATTCAAAAGAGCAACATTCTGCTGCTCGGGCCGACCGGTGTGGGCAAGACAATGCTTGCCCAGACGCTGGCCAAGATTCTCGACGTTCCTTTTGCCATTGCGGACGCCACAACGCTGACCGAGGCCGGATATGTGGGCGAGGATGTGGAAAACATTCTTTTGCGCCTGATTCAGGCGGCGGATTACGATGTGGAGCGCGCGGAGCACGGCATCATTTATGTGGACGAAATCGACAAGATTACCCGCAAATCCGAAAACGCTTCCATTACCCGCGACGTCAGCGGAGAGGGCGTACAGCAGGCGCTGCTGAAGATCGTGGAGGGTACGGTCGCCAACGTTCCGCCGCAGGGCGGACGCAAGCATCCGCAGCAGGAGTTCATCCAGATTGACACGTCCAACATTCTCTTCATCTGCGGCGGCGCATTTGACGGAATCGAAAAGATCATTGAAAAGCGCATCGGCGGCTCCGCGCTCGGCTTTGGTGCGGCCATACGCGAGAAAAAGGAAATGACTGCATCCGAACTGCTGCCCCAGATCACGCAGCAGGACATCGTAAAATTCGGTCTGATTCCCGAGCTTGTGGGGCGTTTGCCGGTGATTACGACGCTTGAGGAACTGGATCGCGACGCGCTGATCCGCATTCTGACCGAACCAAAAAACGCGATCGTCAAACAGTACAAAGCGTTGTTTGCGCTGGATAATGTGGATCTGGAGTTCGATCTGTCTGCGCTGGAAGCCATTGCGGACAAAACGCTCGAGAAAAAGACAGGTGCGCGCGGTCTGCGTTCCATTATGGAATCGGTGCTCATGCCGATCATGTATTCCGTCCCGTCCGACGAGACCGTGGAACTGGTGCGCGTGACAGCGGCGTGTGTGCTGGATGGCGACGAACCGCTGATCGAGCGCAACCCCATGCGCAAGGCGATCGAAAAGAAGCCGCTGCCAAAGGCGAAGCTTCGCCCCAAAAATTCCGTTTCCTGAAACGGATATATTTCCCCAACAGAATTCAGAAGGGATCAAAAAGAGACGCATGCGACATACGTCTCTTTTTCGTAAGAAAGATATGGAAATGAACACAACAACTTTGCCGGTTGTGGCGCTGCGCGGTCTGGTGATTTTTCCGGATATGCAGATGCACTTCGACGTCGGCAGACCGAAATCCATTGCCGCTTTCAAAGCAGCGATGGCAGGCAATCAATCCATTTTTCTCACCTGTCAAAAAGAGATCGGCACGGACGACCCGACGTTTGACGACGTGTACCCGGTGGGTGTGATTGCGTCCATCCGTCAGATTCTCAAGCTCCCCGGCGAGGACGGCATTCGTGTAGCGATCCAGGGACAGCGGCGCGGCCGTATTGTCGCGGCGATCGAGAACAAAACACATCTGCTTGCGCAGATTGCGCCCTGTCCCATGAGCCTGTCGCGGCGCGATACGCGTACTCGGTACGAAGCGCTCATGCGTCAGGTCAAGCTGCGTTTTGAGCAGTATGCCGACATTGTGCCGGATCTGCCGGTCGACATGATTCTCACGGTCATGAGCGAAAAAGAAGCGGCAAAGCTTTCGGATTATATCGCGGGCAATATCATGCTCGAATATGCGGACAAGCAGTCCCTGCTCGAGGAAATGAATCCGCTCAAACGGCTGGAAAAGCTTTGCGTGCTGCTCGAAAAAGAATGCCGGCTGATGCGCATCGAGGACGAGATTTCGGACAAGGTGCAGGAGCAGATGGACAAGAACCAGCGCGAATACTTCCTGCGCGAGCAGATGAAGATTATTTCAAACGAGCTGGGCGAGGCGGCCGACGCAGAGGAGGATACGCGCCGTTTCCGTGCGCAGATCCGGGATTTGCATTTGCCGCACGAGGCGGAAAAAAAG
>CAMOCU010000085.1 GCA_946610835.1 uncultured Clostridia bacterium
GCGCCAAAGCGCAGTCCCGGCGCGTGTCCGTCCGGGAAAAGATCGCCCAGCGGCGCGAGCACAAAAGCACGCTGCGTCATGGCCGGATGCGGCAGCGTCAGTTCAAAACTGTCGCTGCGGATGTTTTCGTACAGCAGCACATCCATATCCAGCACACGCGGGCCGTTTGGAACGGAACGCAGACGGCCCGCCGCCGCTTCGATGCCCAGACACAGCCCCAGCACCGTCTTGGGCGAAAGATCCGTTTCCAGCAGCACGGCGGCGTTGAGAAAATCCGGCTGATCATCGTAACCCACAGGCGCCGTTTCGTACACATGGGACGCCGCGCGCAAACGCACCTTCGGCACACGCCGCAGCGCATCCAGCGCAAACTGCAAAAATGACAGCCGATCGCCCATATTGCTGCCCAATCCGAGCACGACCTGACTCAATTCGTTCGCTCCCTTTCTATCTCGACCGCCGCAAAGGCGCACTTGGCCTTCATCGGCGCGTCCGGCTTTTTGAGCCGCAGGCGGATCTTTTGCACCGCCGGATATTCGCGCAGGATCGCCGCTGCCGCGGCTTCGGCCGCCGTTTCGATCAGATCATACCGCGTCCCGGTCAGCACACGACGCAGCGTCTTGGCCGCCTGCGCGTAACTGACCGTGGCGCCGATGTCGTCGGAACCTGCCGCCGACGCAAAATCGGTCGACAGTTCCACATCCGCGAAAAAGCTTTGTCCGTAAACCTTTTCGGGGGGATTTACGCCGTGGTAGGCGAAGATCTCCAGATCCCGCAGCAGTATTTTGCCCGGATGCCGCGCCGTTTTGCAGCGATACAGCGCGTCCGCCACGCGCGCGGCCTGCACGCTTTCGGCCACATCGTGCACGCGCAGAAAATCCGCGCCTCCGGCAATCGCCGCCGTGTGGCAGGCAATGGTTCCCGGCAGACGTTTGCGGCTGTCCGGCTCTCCGCCGAGCATACCGATCACGCGCTTGCGGCTTGCGCCGACGAGCATCGCGTGATCCCCTGCGTGCAGCATCCGCAGATCGCGCAGCACTGCAAGATCGCCCTCGCGGCTTTTCCCGAATCCGATTCCCGGATCCAGACAGATCTGCTGCGGCGCAATGGCATACGCGCCGATCCCGCGCAGCATGGTTTCAAAAAACGCATAAACCTGCGGCAGCGGATTGCCGCCGCCGCTCAGGTCGGCGTCCGCCCCGTGGGTGATGATCCAGCCCGCCCCGTGCTGCGCCACGACCTGCGCCATGGCCGGATCCAATGTGCCGGATACATCGTTGATGATCGCCGCGCCCTGTGTGAGCGCCCATGCCGCCGTTTCGGCATGGCGTGTATCCACAGAGACGGGGATCTCCAGCTGTGCGCACAGCTGCGGCAGCACGCCGCGCAGGCGCTCAATCTCTTCGGCAGACGACACGGCACGGTGACCGGGCGCGGTCGATTCCGCGCCGACGTCGAGCAGATCCGCGCCCTGCGCCTGCATATCCAGCGCATGTGCCAGCGCAGTCTGCGGATCGAAAAACGCGCCGCCGTCCGAAAATGAGTCCGGCGTTACGTTGAGGATTCCCATGATATATGTCCGCGCACCGAGCGCGAAGTGAAAACGCTTCCCCGAAAATTCCGCCATATCGTTTACTCCTTGAGCAGCGCGAGCACTTCCGCACGCGTTTTGGCGTCGGTCCGCATCACGCCGCGCAGCGCCGAGG
Organism: uncultured Clostridia bacterium; assembly: GCA_946610835.1. Lineage (GTDB taxonomy): Bacteria > Bacillota > Clostridia > Oscillospirales > Acutalibacteraceae > UBA1425. Next base: position 1,707 of record CAMOCU010000085.1, read on the forward strand.
TACGCGTTTCGCTGCCGGCCGCGCGCGCGCCGCGCATCGTCATGCACAGATGCTGCGCCTCGATCACCACAGCCACGCCCATCGGCTCAAGATGCTCGTACAAAAAGTCGGCAACCTGCGCGGTCAACCGCTCCTGCAGCTGCGGACGCTTGGCAAAGCTGTCCACGATCCGCGCGAGCTTGGACAGCCCGATCACCCTGCCCCCCTTGGGCACATAGGCAATGTGCGCCCTGCCCATGAAGGGGATCAGATGATGCTCGCACATGGAGTAGAGCGGAATGTCGCGCACAATGACCATTTCATCGTTACCCTGCTCGTGAAAGAGCTTGAGATGGCGGGTCGGATCGTCCTCGAGTCCGGCAAAAATTTCCGCATACATCCGCGCCACACGCGCAGGCGTTTCCTGCAGGCCTTCGCGGTCGGGATTTTCCCCAATCGCTTCCAGAATATCCCGTACAGCACCTTCGATTTTTTCAAGATCCATGAATCATCACCGTCCGTTATAATTGAGTATAATGTCAATTCCGTATGTGTCGTCGTTGGACACATAGGACACTTTGTCTGTCGCGAAGTCGCCCTCGGACGCCTCCTGCACGCGCGCGAGCAGGTCGTAAATTTCCTGCTTTTCGATCAGCTTTTCCTGCGCGTCGCGGTACGCTTTTTCGTTGGCGAAGCGGATCTGGAACCCTTCGCTGCCCGCGACGATCATTCCGGCCGCGACCCCGACGATCCGGTCGCGCTCCGCGTCGCTCCACTCGGAAAACAGCAGATGCTCGTGCACGAAATAGTTGGCGTCGATCGCCGTGCAGGCATTGTCGCTGCTGTAGGCGCTGTGGGTGCGCGAGATCTGCGCGTCCGTGACGTTGAAATAGTTGTACTGGATCACATTGCCGCCCGCCTGCAGCACCGGATCGTCCCACGTCAGATCCAGGTGGTAATACGCATCGCCGATGCGCACGATGTTCCACATATGCATCTGGCTCTGGCTGCCGGGAACAGCGGACTGCCCTGTGACTACATAGCACGGAATGTGCAGCCGATCAAGAATGTATTTGGCGGTTTTGGCATACCCTTCGCACGCCGCGCTGTTGCCGCACAACAAACCGTAAATGGAGTTTTTGTACAGCGCATCACCGTTGTCGTTGTACACGGTTCGGGCGATCAGCTGGTCATGCACCGATTTTTCCCGCTGGAATTCGGTGTCAAACGTGGCGGCCGTGTCGGCGATCTGGGTCGCTACGGCGCTGCAGCGGCGAATCATGGCGACATAATCCTCCTGCCCCATGATATACTCGGGATAAAAGAACGCGCGCTGCTTGCTTTGGCGCACTGTGGTGTGCTGGCCAAGGAAAAACAGCTCCGGATTGTCGTACAGCAGCGCGGTATAAAAGGCGTTGAGCTGCGCGTCGGTGAGCGCGGGCACTTCGATACGCTCGGGAAAACTCCAGATATTCCGCAGCACCGCGTTGTAGGCATGCCGGGACACGTTGTCCAGCTTTTCAAAATAATACTTTGTATATCCGCCCTCTGTCAGCCTTTGCGCCGTGCCGGAAAAATCCGCAGGCGGATCGTCCAGCAGCGACACATCGCAGCCTGTCAGCACAGAAAGCAAAAGGATTGCCGCCGCGAGTAAAACGGCAAGGATTTTTTTGTTCATGTGTCCGCTCCTTTTCAGTCCGCGATCACGCGGAAGTACTGGATGCAATTGACGTCGTATTCATTTTGCTGCATACTGCGCAGCATCGCGCCGGAGCGCTTGAAATCCAACACGGAAATATCGCTTTGCAGCGTATTGATCAGCGCCGCGTACAGATTGTCTTTTTTGTCCAGATTTTTTTCCGTAAAATACTGGCGGAAACAAACGCCGATCGCTTCGGACTGCATCTGCAGCCCTTCGTCGCCCAGCGCGCTGCAATAGCGCAGGTATTTCAGCAAATCGTCGCCGCGCATTTTTTGCTCGCCTTGGATCAGCACGATGGCAAAATCCGCCCCGCGGTAATTGATCTGCTGCGGGAATTGGAACGTCAGCGCACCCATGGTGTTGATCGCCCGCTTGAACGTGTTGTCGTCGGAGGCAATGTACCGGTCGATGCGGATTCCGCTCACTGTTTCCACCGCACGGGTCAGCTCTTTGACGCCGCCCTGCTGGTAATGCTCCAGAAATGTGCCGAACCGCTCCTGCGTACGCACCGATTCGCGGGGCGAAAAGCTGCAGATGGTATAGGACAGGTCGTCGAAATTGATCTGCACCACCGTCAGCAGCCGGATGTCTGTTTTGTCCGGCGTGGAACAGACCAGCAGCAGATTTTTGATCCCCTCCGCCTGCGAAAGATCGGCAGCACTCTCGGTTTGCGTTTCGCTCTCGTCCTGCTTTGCGCCGAACGAAAATCCGCCCGAGCGCACGCCGATGTACACGGCGCTGAACACCAGAAACAGGATCAGAAAGACCGCCACTGCGCCGAAAAAGCGTCCGAGACGGCGGCGTTCACGCTGCCGCGCCGTACGCAAGGTCTGCATATCTTTGATCATTGGCTTCCTCCTGTTGTTTTATCCGAGCAGCACGCCTTCAAGCGCGCCGATGTGTACTGTATCCGCCTGCGGGCGGCTGCCGCCGAGCGTGAGCGGAAGATCCTGCCACTGCGCGGGCAGATAATAGTCGATGGGATGGTCGTTGCGGTTGACGATGACCAGCACGCGTGAATCGGCCGTCTGCCGCGCGTAACACACACAGCCAAGCGTCGCCGAAACGGGAATGAATTCGCCCGCGGCAAAACAGACGTGCGATTGCCGCAGCGCACCGAGCTGCCGATAGTAATCGGTCAGCGGCGCGTCCGCTTTTGTCCAATCCATGCAGCCGCGGTTGAACGGGTCTTCGCCGCCCTCCATGCCGGTCTCGTCCCCGTAATACACGCAAGGCACGCCGGGCAGCGTATATTGAAGCAGCGCCGCGCAGCGCAGCAGCCGCAGCCCTTTTTCGCGCAATGCGCCCGTCAGCCGTCCGCTGCCGGATCTCCACCGCTCGCGGTCAAACGGTGTGTCCGCCGCCAGAAGTGTCAGCGCTCTGGCCGTGTCGTGCGTGCCGATGTGGTTCATCAGCGTGTGGATGCTGTACGGCGGATAATGCTCGAGCACGGTCAGCACCGTATCCATAAACGCCTCCGCGCCTGCCGTGGTCAGGAATTGCAGGATCGCCTTGGCGAACAGATAGTTCATCACGGAGTCCATCTGGCCGCCCATCAGATACCGCCTGCGCGTGCCGTAACTGACTTTGCAGCTCGCGTCCTCCCAAACTTCGCCGAGAATATAGGCGTCCGGCTTTTCGGATTTGACCGTTTTATAAAACATATCGAGAAAATCATCCGGCAGTTCATCGGCCACATCCAGCCGCCAGCCGTCCGCGCCGAGCGAAAGCCATTTGCGCGCGACAGAGGCAATATACTGCTGGTACGACGGCTCCTGCTCGCGCACTTCCGGCAGAATGTCGATCCCCCACCAGCTTTCGTAACTGTCCGGCCAGCAGGTAAATTTGTACCACCCGGCATAGGGCGAAGCGGTGCTCTGGTATGCGCCGACACTGTTATAATGCCCGTATTTGTTGAAATATCGACTGTCGTCGCCCGTATGGCTGAAAACGCCGTCGAGCAGGATGCGTATCCCCATCTCGTGCGCGGCGCTGCACAGCGCGCGGAAATCCTCTTCGTCGCCCAGAAGCGGGTCAATCTGTTCGTAATCGCCCGTATCGTAGCGGTGATTGGAATGCGCTTTGAAGATCGGATTGAGATAAATGCATCTGACGCCGAGCGACGCGAGATACGGCAGCTTTTGCCGCACGCCCTGCAGATCTCCGCCGAAAAAGTCGTATGTGCGGATTCGTCCCCGCTCATCCGGCTCCCACATCGG
>CAMOCU010000086.1 GCA_946610835.1 uncultured Clostridia bacterium
CGACCGCCACAGCCCCAAAACGCGTTTCGCCGCGGTGCGGTTCGGCAATGTGCTGGGCTCCAACGGCAGCGTGATTCCGATTTTTAAAAAGCAGATCGAGTGCGGCGGCCCTGTAACCGTGACTGACCCGAATATCACGCGTTATTTTATGACCATTCCGGAAGCCGCGCAGCTGGTGATCCAGGCAGGCAGTTTGTCCAAGGGCGGCGAGGTGTTCGTGCTGGATATGGGCGAGCCGGTTCGCATTCTTGATCTTGCAGAGAATATTATCAAACTGTCCGGCTTTGTCCCGTACAAAGAGATGGACATTGTGTTTACCGGCCTTCGCCCCGGCGAAAAGCTGTACGAAGAGCTGACTATGACCGAGGAAATGAACGGCAGACAAAAAACAGCGAACAACAAGATTTTTGTTACGCCTGCCGTGGACTTTTCCGACGAGCTGCTGGAATCAACACTCGAGCAGCTGCGTCATGCTGATCGTCACAACGTGCGGGATCTGCTGCGGCAGATCGTGCCGAACTTTCGTGAGAATCCCGACGCACCTTGCGTGGAATGAGCGATAGCACTGACCAGAAAGGCGGAGATGATTTGCCCAAAATCCTGTTTGTCGCTACGGTACCGGAGCATTTTCGGTACTTTCATCTGCCTTGTTTCCAAATGTTGGAGCAGATGGGGTACACGGTTGATACTGCCTGTGCGCAGGCGGAAGATTTTCCGCACACCTCCCGCCGGTTTGCGGTGCCTATGGGGCGCAATCCGCTGGATCCGCGCAACATTAAGGCGTATTTTGTGCTGCGTCGGATTCTGCGCGAGGGCGGATATGACGTTGTCCATTGCCACACACCGGTCGGCGGCGTGTTGGCGCGTCTGGCGGCGCGCGGATTGCGAAAGCGCGGATTGCGTGTGCTGTATACGGCGCACGGGTTCCATTTTTATCACGGAGCGAGTCTGAGCGGCTGGTTGTTGTTTTATCCGGTGGAGTGGTTTCTCTCCTTTTGTACGGACACGCTTATCACCATTAACCGCGAGGATTATGACCGCGCTTCCAGGCGTCTGCATGCACGCCGCACGGCATATGTCCATGGCGTGGGGTGCGATACATCGCGCTTCGGACGGCTGTGCGGATGCGCGCGCAACGAACGCCGTGCGCAGTTCGGCGCGGCGCCGGAGGATCGGATTCTCGTTTATGTTGCTGAACAAAACGAAAACAAAAATCAGGGGATGCTGCTTCAGGCGGCAGAACTGTTATATGACCGTGTTCCGCATCTACAGTTGTGGATCGTCGGACCTGACCATATCGCCGGAGTTTATGCCCGTCAGGCGCAGTCGCTGCGCGTTCCCGTGCGCTTTTTCGGCGAACGGCACGACATACCGGAAATTCTTTCCGTTTGTGACGTGTATACCGCGTCGAGCCTGCGCGAGGGGCTGCCGGTCAATGTGATGGAGGCGATGGCGTCCGGGCTGCCTGTGGTTGCCATGAACAACCGCGGGCACCGTGCGCTGGTGCGGCAGGGCGAAACGGGGTTCCTTGTCGAGGATGCGGCGGATATGGCGCAGCGTGTGGAATGGCTGCTGACCGATCCGGCGCTGGAGGCGCGTATGCGTGAAAATGCGCTGCAGCGCGTGCAGAAGTATGATCTGCAAAATGTATTGGAAGAGCTGCGGGATATTTATGCCCGACCGGAATCGAGGTGAGCACGATGGCGCCTTTGCGGGTCCTGCATGTCCTGCATTCCATGAACTGCGGCGGAGCGGAAACGCTGATTATGCACCTGTACCGCGGAATGGATCGTGACAAAATTCAATTTGATTTTCTTGTCAATGTGTTTGACGAAATGTTTTATGAGCGGGAGATCGAATCGCTTGGCGGCCGGATTTACCGCATGCCTTTTTTGACGCGCGTTTCTCCGCCGGTATATGCGCACCGGTTGTACCGCTTTTTCCGCACGCACGGCTATGCGGTTGTGCATTCCCATCTGGAAACGACGACCGGTCTGATTTTACGCGAGGCGAAGCGCGCCGGCGTCCCGGTGCGTATTGCGCACAGCCATAATTCCCGCTTTACGCGTACCGGATTGACCGCGCTGCCGGAGAATCTCTTCAAAACTTACTGCCGCGCATGGATCGTTCCGAGCGCAACAAAACTATTCAGCTGTTCGGAACTGGCGTCGAGCTGGCTGTACGGCCGTCATGCAGCGCAGAGCACGCTTCTGCCCAACGGAATCGACGCCTCTGCCTGCGCGTTTGACGCCGATGTGCGCCGCGCGGTGCGCGAATCGCTTGGCGTGCGTGACGGCGAGACGCTGTTCGGCCATGTGGGGCGGTTCAACGACCAGAAGAATCATGCATTTTTGATAGAAGCGTTTCGTGCGTTTGCCGCCGATCATCCGGACAGCCGGCTGCTGCTGGCAGGCGAAGGCGAGTTGATGCAGCAGATTCGCGCCGAGGCTGCGCCGTTGGGCGAGCGTGTGATTTTTGCGGGTTTGCGGCGGGATGTACCGCGATTGCTGCAGGCGATGGATTGCTTTTTGCTGCCGTCTAAATTTGAAGGTCTGCCGCTCGTGCTTGTGGAGGCGCAGGCGGCGGGGCTGCCGTGTCTGGCGGCAGATACTGTATCTTCGATGGCGGATCTCGGTTTGGGCGCATTTCAGTTTGTACCGCTTCAGGTGGAAGAATGGACGCGACGCATGGCGAAAATACCACCGCGCGTGCCGGATGCCGCTGCGCTTGTGGCGCAAAAAGGATTTGACTGCCGTCTGCAAGCGCGCAAGCTGCAGGCGTATTATCTGGAAAGTGTGGGTGGCGTATGACGACGCTGACAGTCGAACTCAGCGAGGTGCCGCTGCATTTGTATCAATTCCTGGCCGGGCTGCATCAGCTTTCCCGCCGGGGTCTGCGTGTGCGTTTTCGTCGGCTGCGTCCGAATGATGCGGATGTGCTGCCGTACAATATGCTGCGTATTGCAGCGGATTCAGGAAAGCGGTTGATCGTCGATATGAACGACGGTTACGCCAATTTGCTCTCCGATCCGCAGCGTGTGGTTCCGTTTTACAACGGGTTGCTGGACAAATGCGACTTGCTGTACAAACGCAGCTTTGACCCTGCGCAGAACGCAAAATTCTCCGATCCGGAAAAAATCCGCCCGACGCCGCCGAATTTTCTTGTAACCGTGCCGGGCAATCCGGCGCATTTACCCACACCTTGCGATCCGCGGCGCGAGCAGATGAAAAAGCTCGTGCGTATGCTGCCGATTTCGCAGTATTACAACGGTCATGTGCGCGAGGAAAAGCTCTTCATTCCCGTTCGGATTTCCTCTGCGCCGCGAATTCTTTTCATGGCGCGCCTGTGGGATCCCGCGGGAGATTTCCCGGGCCAGCTGACAGAGCAGATGGCGCAGGAACGGCATGAGATCAACGAATCGCGCAGCGCCTGTATCCGGCTGCTGCGGCAGGAATTCGGCGACCGCTTTTTCGGCGGTGTTGCGGCCACGCCCTTTGCAGTGCGCGCGTACAGCGATGTGGTTTTGCAGACGCCGTCCCTGTCCCGTAAAGATGCTTATCTGGAATTTATGAAATCCTTTGATATTCAGATTGCGACCATGGGGCTGCACGGTTCCACAGGTTGGAAATTTGCGGAATATCTTGCTGCGTCCAAAGCAATCGTCAGCGAGCGCTTGTGCTATGAGAGTGCCGGGGGTTTGTGCGAGGGGACGCATTACCTTGCCTTTAACAATCCGGACAGCTGTGTGCAGGCTGTGCAAAAATTGAAGGACAACGATCTGCGCCGGGATATGATGGCGCAGAACGAGGCGTATGCCCGGCGCTGTCTGCGCCCGGAAGCGTTTGCGCGGTCTATTCTGCGCGATGCGCAGATAGAATTGCCTGATGACAGAAAGGAATGATCGTGTGCCGCTGCTGACCGTCTTCACCCCAACGTATAACCGCGCCTATGTCCTGCCGCAGTGCTATGCATCCATGTGCCGGCAAAGCTGCAAAGATTTTATATGGCTTGTTGTGGACGACGGTTCCACAGACGGCACGCGCGAACTGGTGCAGTCGTGGCAGCGCGAGGATAACGGGTTTGAGATTCGGTATGTGTATCAGAAAAATCAAGGGATGCACGGTGCACACAATCTCGCTTATGAAACGATCGACACCCTTTTGAATACCTGCATTGATTCCGACGACTATATGCCTGACGATGCCGTGGAAAAGATTCTGCACTTTTGGCAAAGCTGTCCGCAGCGCGAGGATGTGTCGGGATTTATGGCGCTGGATGCAGACAAGAGCGGACGCATTCTCGGTACGCCGCTGCCCGATGTGCATGAACCGATCACATCTTATGACGTGTATTACAAATACGGTGTTAAGGGCGACAAAAAGTTCATCCTGCGTTCGGATTTGACACGGCTGTATCCGTACCCGATTTTTCCAGGCGAAAAATATGTCAATCTGGCTACGAAATACAGCCTGCTGGACAAAGACTATAAACTGTGGATGCTCAACGAACCGGTATGTATTGTGGAGTATCTGCCGGACGGATCTTCGCGCAACATGATCCGTCAATACTTCCGTAATCCCCACGGTTTTGCGTACAGCCGCAAATTGTGCATGCAGCTGCCGTTTGCATCGTTCCGCTTTCGCTTCATTCAGGCGATGCATTACGTTTCAAGCTGTTTGATCCTGTCGGATCGGCGCTGGCTGGCGGACAGTCCGCGCAAAGCGCTGACGATTTTGGCTGCGCCTGCCGGTTTTTTGTGGTGGCTGCGTTTGCGCATTTTATATAGAAAAGAGAAAGAGGAAACCTGACCGTATGAATCGTTACATGCTCATTTTTACCGCGCTGGTGATCGGGACGTTTCTGACGGCGCTGCTTGCGCGCAGTATGCCGCTGCAGCGGCGTAACCCGTTTGGCGATCCGCTGCCGAATCCGTTCGGTTTTGTGATCCCTGCAGTGGCGTTCACGCTTTTCTCCGGGCTGCGCGACTCGATCGGAGATACATTCATGTACATGTACTCCTATCGCCTTCTGGATCCGGCGGAAATGGAGCCTGTGCCGTTCCAGATCGACGGCGGTATTCTGTACCCTTTTTTCCAATACCATTTGCGCTTGCGGTATGACGAGCCTTACACGTTGTTGATGGTCTGCGCCATCTTCGCAATTGTGCCGACCATCTATATTCTTTACAAGTACAGCGCGCCGTATGAGCTGGCAATCGCGCTGTTTGTGCTCACAGGTTATTTCAGCTTTTCGATGAACGCCATGCGGCAGTACGCAGCGGCGGGGATTTATCTGCTGGGTACAAAATATCTGCTGAGCGAAAAAAAATCGGATTTTGTGAAATATCTGATCATTGTGCTGCTTGCGTGGCTGTGGCACTCAAGTGCATTGATTCTGATCCCGCTGTACTTTGTTGTGCGGCGCAGGGCATGGACGCCGCTGACAACGCTGCTGCTGCTTGGCACCGTGCTGTTGACGTTGACGTTTAATAGCTTTCTCTCGTCTTTTTTGGACGTTCTGGAAGATACGGATTTCAGTATTTATGCAGAGACAGACTGGTTTACA
>CAMOCU010000087.1 GCA_946610835.1 uncultured Clostridia bacterium
CACGCGCTGTATAAAAGGAGAACATGTCCTCCGCCTGCCGCTCGGACAGAATCGCCACAAGCGCACTCGATAAACCGCCCAGGCCGTTGAGCAGCGCGACGATCTGCGGCATCTGGATCATTTTGACCTTTGCCGCGCCGATCAGACTGACGACAACGCCGATTGCAACGCTGATCCAGATCGCCGGGGCGGTCAGGATCTCATAATTGTACATGGTTACAAGGATCGCCGCCACCGCGCAGACTGCGCTGAGCGCGTTACCTGCACGCGCCGTTTTGACACGGCTCATCAGGCTCAGCCCGGCGAGAATTCCCAAAACCAGCACGCCGCCGATGATATAGAAGGTTGTGGGTTCGAGCATCGTATTCATTCGTCGCGCTCCTTCCCTTTGTCCTTTTTGAACATCCGCAGCATCCGTGCCGTAATGCCAAAACCGCCTGCAACATTCACCATTGCCAGAACGACGGCAATGCAGCCGATCACAACGCTGAGCGTGTGATGCTCCGCACGCAGCGCAACAGCCGTTACGGCCAGCGCGCCCAGCACCGTGATGCCGGACAACGCATTCATGCCGGACATCAGCGGTGTGTGCAGCAACGACGGCACTTTATTGATGACAAAATAACCGATGATCGAAGAGACAATGAACACAAGAATCAGAATATAACCGTTCATATCCGGGTTCCTTCTGCGCTTATGCTTTCATCGCTTCCAACGCGCCCTGATGCACAATCTTGCCGTCGATGGTAGTCATAACGCCCTTGACGATCTCGTCCTGCATATCCAGCGCAATCTTGCCGTCCTTGGTCAAGTACTTGACAAGATTGTAAATGTTCTGCGCAAACATCCATGTGGAGCTGGTGGGCAGCATGCCGGGGATGTTCTTGATGCCTTCGATGGTGACCTGATGCTTGACCGCCGTCTCGCCGGGCACCGTTGCAGCGCAGTTGCCGCCCTGGTCGATGGAAATGTCCACGATCACGGAGCCGGGCTTCATGCTTGCAACCATTTCATCCGTCAGCAGGATTGGCGCAAGCTTGCTGGGCACGAGTGCGGAACAGAAAATGATGTCCATATCTTTGACAACTTCCTTGAGCGCTTCCCTCTCCTTGGCCAGCGTCGCCTCGCTCAGCGCGTTGGCATATCCGCCTGCGCCGACAGCTTCTTCCGCAGGAACGCCCAGATCCACGATCTTGGCGCCCAGACTCATGGCCTGCTCGGCCGCTGCGGGACGGATGTCCGCCGCATACACGACCGCGCCGAGTCTCTTGGCCGTGGCAAGCGCCTGCAGACCGGCCACGCCGGTACCGATCACCAGCGCGTTGATGGGTTTGATCATACCCACGGCGCAGAAAATCTGCGGCACGAATTTGGCCAGATCGTTGGCAGCCATCAGGATGCCCTTGTACCCGGCGCAAGTGCTCATGGAGGTCAGCGCATCGAGATTCTGTGCTCTGGAGATACGCGGCACACCGTCGAGCGTCAGGCTGATTACGCCCTGCGCAGCCATACGCTTGACCATGTCATGGTTGACCGGGGACGCCGGATGAATGAATGTGATCAGATACTGCCCGGCATGCATCATGTCGACCTCGTGCACGCCCTTCGCCTCGTTGAACTGCGGCTCTTTGACCTTGAGGATCACATCTGCCTTACGATAAAGCTCGGCAACGTCATCTACCATTGTCGCACCGGCAGCGGCATACTCTGCATCGCTGAAGAATGCGCCTGCGCCGGCGGATTTCTCCACCAGAACATCATAACCGTCCGCCTTCAGCTTGGCTACGGTTTCGGGGATTGCGGAGACACGGCCTTCGCCGTGCATAATCTCTTTCGGGATACCAATAATCATTTGCGCCAGATCCTTTCTTCGTAAAATATTCAATGTCGAAACCGTTTATGCGGTTTCATGGTATTATTATACAAAACGTTTGCAAAAATGTAAAGAAGTTTTCTACAATTACAAAAAAAATTATTCTTTTTGCCGAAAAGGAATTTCATTCCGCAAATGATGCCGCCTGCGAAAAGGAACGCATATCCCATTCGGATTCCCGGAAGATTTTGAACAAAATGCCGCGGAATCATTGACAATTCCGCCAAAAAGAAATATGATATAAAATATACTATATTTGGGGGGAAAGGCATGAAATGGATGATCGCGTCGGATCTGCACGGCAGCGCGTACTATTGCCGGCAAATGCTGAACGCATTCCGGCGCGAGGGCGCGGAAAGGCTGCTTTTGCTGGGCGACATCCTGTACCACGGGCCGCGCAACGATCTGCCGCGGGAATATGCGCCGCGCGAGGTGATTGCGCTGCTCTCCGCGTTCGCCGACCGGATTTTTTGCGTGCGGGGCAATTGCGACGCCGAGGTCGATCAAATGGTGCTGCCGTTTCCGATTCTTGCCGACTACGCGGTATTCTGCATTGGCGCACGCCTGTTTTACGCCACCCACGGACATACTTTTCATTTGCAGAATCTTCCGCCCCTGCAGCGCGGCGACATCCTGCTGCACGGTCATACACACGTCCCTGCGCTCGAAATCACAGATAAGTGCGTTTACGTCAATCCCGGTTCCGTCTCCATCCCCAAGGACGGCTCGCCCCACAGCTACATCCTTGCCGTAGACGACGCGCTGTACTGGAAAACAATCGACGGCGAAATTTTCAAAACCTACACGCTGTAACCGCATAACAAGCGACTCAGGAACCCTTTCTTTCAAAATCTTTTCAGGAGGGCATGCGGCATGAAATCGCTGACACCCGAAAACAAAGACGTATGGCTGCACAAGGCGTGGATGATCTGCGGCGGCATCGGCTGGCTGTGGTTCTTTTATCCGATCGCATTGATTATGGTCATTTTTTTGACTGTGTTTACGTTTCGCTATCAGGCGCAGCGGGATCGGTCGATTCTGTTCGGCGGTCTGACGGCTATTTTCTGCGCGGCTGCGCTGACGATTGCCGATGCGGTAATTTTTTCGCTGAGCATCGCCGGGCTGAAAAAGGATTCCTACGTGATCCTCGCCTTCCTGTCTATGGGTGCGGTACTGGGCGCGTACATGCTGCTGGTGTACCTGATCCACACGCTGCGCGCGCGGCGGCTTGAAAAAATTCTGCCGCTGGTCAGTGAACAGGAAATCACCGACCTGTCCGAACTGTCCCGCCTGAGCGGATTGGACACGGCAAAAACAACGCGAACCGTGCGCAAACTCATCCGCATGCAGGCACTGCATGCGCAGCTGGACGACGACGCTTCTGCGCTGACTCTGCTTCAAAAAGAAGAGCAGCCGGATACGGCGCCGCAGGAATAACGATGCATCCGAGTATTTAAGGAGTTTTATACACATGACAGACATTTTGATCATTGGCGCAGGCCCTGCCGGATTGACCGCGGCTCTGTATGCCTGCCGGGCGGGGAAATCCGTCCTCGTACTGGAAAGAGAAACCTTCGGCGGACAGATCACCTATTCGCCGAAAGTGGAGAATTATCCCGGAATCGCGCAGATGAGCGGTTCCGAATTTGCCGACCGTCTGCTCGAGCAGGTGCTCGCACAGGGCGCGCAGGTCGAGTTGGACACTGTCACGCAAATCGTGCCGGAATCGAACGGTTTCACGGTCAAAACAGAATTCACCGAATACCGCGGCAAGGCGGTCATTCTGGCCACCGGTTCCGAACACCGCCGCCTCGGGCTGCCGCGGGAGGACGATCTGGTGGGCGAGGGCGTTTCTTACTGCGCGGTCTGCGACGGCGCATTTTATGCCGGAAAAGACGTTGCCGTGATCGGCGGCGGCAACACAGCGCTGCAGGAGGCGGTGCTGCTGTCAGAAAGCTGCACGCATGTGACCATGGTGCAGAATCTGGCCGTGTTCACGGGCGAGGAAAAGCTGCTCGAGCTGCTGCGGCAGAAAGACAATGTTTCCTTCCTGACCGAAACCACCGTAATGGAACTGATTGGAACGGACACGCTGCAGGCAATCCGTCTGGACACGCGCGGCGTAGAATCTGTGCTGCCGGTGGACGGCATTTTTGTCGCAATCGGCCAAGTGCCGCAAAACGAACCGTTCCGCGCGCTGGTTCCGCTGACTGCGCAGGGTTACTTCGACACAGACGAGTCGTGCGTCACAGGCCGAAGCGGCGTTTTTGTGGCAGGCGACTGCCGCGCAAAGGGTGTGCGCCAGATCACAACGGCAACGGCGGACGGCGCGGCGGCGGCGCTCGCGGCTTGCAGGTATATTGACGGGCGGTGAACCATGACGGATCAGGTTTGCCCATTGTATAAAAAATGCGGCGGCTGCCAGATGATGAATCTCTCCTATGACGAGCAGCTGCGCTGGAAAGAAAAGCAGGTTCGGATCCTGCTGGACCGATACGGCAAGGTATCTCCCATCCTCGGCATGGAAAACCCGTATCATTACCGGAACAAAGTACAGGCAGCCTTCCGCACGCTGCGGGACGGACGGATTGTATCCGGTGTGTACCAGTCCGGCACCCATCATGTGGTGCCGGTGGACAATTGCCTTTTGGAGGACGAAACGGCCGACCGGATTATTGTGACGATCCGTGCAATGCTTCGTTCGTTTAAAATTTCTGTTTTTGACGAGGACAGCGGACGCGGCGTACTGCGGCATGTGCTGGTCAAGCGCGGCTTTCAAAGCGGCGAGGTCATGGTCGTGCTGGTGTGCGCCGTGCCCTCTTTCCCTTCCTGCCGCAATTTTGTGAAAGTGCTGCTGCAGAAGCATCCCGAAATCACAACCATTCTTCTGAATGTCAACCCTTACCGCACCAACCTGGTGCTGGGTGACCGCGAGCGTGTGCTGTACGGCAACGGCACAATCGAGGACACGCTTTGCGGGAGGGTTTTCCGCATCTCCGCGCGTTCTTTCTACCAGATCAATCCCGTTCAGACCGAGATCCTGTACGGCAAGGCTATGGAATATGCTGCGCTGACCGGGCAGGAAACCGTGATTGACGCATACTGCGGTATCGGCACCATCGGGCTTGTAGCGTCCGCGCACGCGGGCAAAGTGATCGGCGTGGAGCTCAACCGCGACGCGGTGACCGATGCGATCGCCAACTGCAAACGCAACGGTGTGAAAAACGCGCGCTTTTACTGCGGCGACGCGGGTGAATTCATGACCGATATGGCGCAGGCCGGTGAAACAGCGGATGTTGTATTTATGGATCCGCCGCGCGCCGGAAGCAGCCCGGACTTTCTGCGTGCTGTCTGTACCCTGCGGCCGCAAAAGGTCGTCTACATCTCCTGCAATCCGCAGACCCAGCAGCGGGACATTGCCATGCTCGTACAAAACGGATACAAAGTCCGCGCCATTCAACCGGTCGACATGTTCCCGCATACGAAACACGTGGAGACTGTATGCTGCTTGTACCACCAAAAGAAGGAGTTCTTTTCAGTGCCGTATGAACCGAAAGATGTAGAATATC
>CAMOCU010000088.1 GCA_946610835.1 uncultured Clostridia bacterium
CGGTCTCCTCTTCGATCTTGCGCAGCGCATACTCGGTATCGTTATACTGTGACTGTGCGAGCGCAATTTTATGTTCCTGCTGTTTGAGCCCTTCGCGGCAGCGTTCGATCGTATGCAGCCAAAGGCCGATTTCCAGCTCCTTGCGCTGCGCGGCCAGAACAATAAATTTCTGCGCCTTTTCGCTCTGCACTTTCAGCGGACCGACGCGGCTTTCCAGTTCGGCGTAAATATCGCGCAGACGAACCAGATTGTCCTCCGCCTGATCGAGCTTACGGTTGGCGTCCTGGCGGCGGTAACGAAACGCCGAAATCCCGGCCGCCTCCTCGAGCATGTCGCGCCGCTGAGAGGATCGGGACGCCACCATGTCCTGCACACGCCCCTGACTGACGATAGAATATCCGTCGCGTCCAAGGCCGGTATCCATGAACAGCTCGTGAATGTCACGCAAACGGACGATTTCGCCGTTGAGCCGATACTCGCTCTCGCCCGATCGGTAATACCGCCGCCCGATGGAAACCTCGTCCTTCTCGCAGCCCTTTAAGCTGCGGTCGGCGTTATCCAGCCGCAGCGTCACCTCTGCAAAACCCAGCGGTTTACGGATGCGTGTACCGTCAAAAATCACGTCCTCCATTTTGGAGCCGCGCAAATTTTTGGTCGACTGTTCACCCAGCACCCAGCGGATCGCGTCGGAAATATTGCTTTTGCCGGAACCGTTCGGCCCGACAACTGCCGTGATCCCTTTGCCGAAATGCAGCACCGTCTTATCCGGGAAGGATTTGAAGCCCTGCAGCTCCAGAGATTTTAAAAACATGGCACTTTCCCTTTTCTTTTCCGTCGTTACAGATTGATCCCCATCAGAGTCAGCGCCTCGTGCGCCGCCTCCTGTTCGGCCAGCTTTTTGCTTTTACCCACGCCTCTGCCGATCACATTGCTGTTGAGATGCACCTCGACTTCAAACCGCTTGTCGTGATCCGGGCCGCTTTCGCCCACATGCACATACTCCACGCTTTCTTCCGGATTTTTCTGGATGATCTCCTGCAGCTTTGTTTTATAATCATGAAACGCGCCGGATGTGCCTGTTGCTCCGGCGGCTTTGCGCACGAAACTCAGCACAAATGTCCGTGCCGCTTCGATCCCGCCGTCCAGATAAATCGCAGCGATCAGCGCTTCAAATGCGTCCGCCAAAATTGAGGGGCGCTCGCGTCCGCCGGTGCATATTTCTCCCTTGCCCAGCAGCAGATATTTTCCCAGATCCAGTTCCCGCGCGAACACGCACAGGCTTTTTTCGCAAACCATTGCAGCGCGCAGCTTGGTCAGATCGCCTTCCGGATAGGTTTTGAACTGACCGTAATAATATTCCGCCGTAATAAAACCCAGTACGGAGTCGCCCAAAAACTCCAGCCGCTCGTTGCTTTGGTGTTCATGCTGCCGCTCGTTGACATAGGACGAATGGGACAGCGCACGGTGCAGCAGCGCAGGATCTTTAAATGTATATTGAATTTTACGCTGTAATTCCTGAATCTCCGGTGTCATCTTTATCCCCCAAAGTCACGCACTGATCGCACGCTCAACCAGATCCAGCAGATCCGCAATCGTCTGCAGCGCGTTGGCCTCGTCCGTCGTGATTTCCATATCGAACGCATCCTCCACCGCAAGCACCAGATCGGCAATGTCGAGATCCTCCGCACCCAAATCCTCAAACGCGGTATCCTCGTTCAGGTCTTCCGCGTCCTGATGAAACTGCTGTGCAACCAGTTCCAATAATGTCTCCAATACCATAGAGTCGCCTCTTTCATCCTTCGTTTTCCGCCGCCATTGCACGCTCGAGCGCCTGAACAGCTCTGTCTGCAATCGCCGCATATCTCAGTTTTTTATCCCGAATCCTCGGTTCGATTTCGGGCAGGATCCCGAAATTCGCACCCATGGGCTGATAATTCTTGGTTTTTTCCGCCACGTGACGGCTCAGCGCACCAAGCATCGTCTCTTCCGGCGGCACAAACGGCGCCTTACCGGCAAGCCTGCGCGCCAGATTGCGTCCGGCCAGCAGACCGGATGCGGCGGATTCCATATACCCTTCCACGCCGGTAATCTGCCCGGCAAAATACACCATCGGGCAGGCCTTCATGGAAAAATCGCTGCAAAGCACGCGCGGCGCATCCAGGAATGTGTTGCGGTGCATCACGCCGTAGCGGACAAATTCCGCGTTCCGCAGCGCGGGGATCATGGAAAAAACGCGCTTCTGTTCGCCGAATTTCAGATTGGTCTGGAATCCGACAAGATTGTACAGCGTCCCGGCAGCGTTTTCACGCCGCAGCTGCAGCACCGCCCACGGGCGATGTCCCGTCCGCGGATCGCGCAGCCCGACCGGCTTGAGCGGGCCGAAACGGATAGTGTCTGCGCCCCGCTGCGCCATCACTTCTATCGGCATACAACCCTCGTAAATATCCTTGCCCTTCTCAAACGCATGCAGCTGCGCACGTTCGGCATGCACAAGCGCGTCGTAAAACGCCTCGTATTCCGCCTTATCCATCGGGCAGTTGATGTAATCCTCGTCGCCGCCGCGGTCATACCGGGAAGCGCCGAACGCGCTGTCCATGTCGATGCTTTCGGCAGTTACGATCGGTGCAGCCGCATCAAAAAAGCTCAGCGAATCACCGCACAGCGCACGGATGCTTTCGCTCAGCGCGTCCGACGCCAACGGCCCGGCCGCCACAATCACCGGGCGGTTGATCGGAATTTGCGTGACCTCCTGACGCACGATTGTGATGTTGGGGTCGGATTCAATCCGGCGGGTGACCGCTTCGGAAAACAAATCGCGGTCAACCGCCAGCGCACCGCCTGCCGGCACGCGGCAGCTGTACGCCGCCTCCACACAGACAGAACCGAGCATGGCCATCTCGTGCTTGAGCAGACCTGCGGCCGATGCAAGCCTCTCTGCTTTGAGCGAATTGGAGCAAACCAGCTCCGCGAGATGCGCGGATTTGTGCGCGGGCGAAAAGCGCACCGGCTTCATTTCATACAGCTCGACCCGGTATCCCGCCCGGGAAAGCTGCGCCGCCGCTTCCACCCCGGCCAGTCCGCCGCCGATGACCATGCAATCATTCATCCGTTTTCGCTTCTTTCTTTTTGCGTTCCGCCTTTTTGGTAAATCCGCAGCTTTCGTCCGGACAGCTGATCACGCCGCCCTTTCTGAACAAGGACTTGCCGCAGCGCGGACAATTCTCTCCGGTGGGTTTGTCCCATGTGCTGAAATCGCAGTCGGGCCATCCTTCACAGCCGTAAAAAACAAATCCGCGTTTGGAACGTTTCTCCACCACTTTTTTGCCGCACTTCGGACAGGTTGCGCCCGTTTCCGTGACAAGCGGTTTGGCATTTTTGCACTCCGGGTATCCCGGGCACGCCAAAAAACGGCCGTACCGCCCGGTCTTGATCACCATCATGCGGCCGCACTTTTCACAGGGGATGTCGGTCACATCCTCCTGCAGCGTGATTTTGACGTCTTTCATGTCCTCCTTGGCTTTGGAGAGCGTCTTTTCAAAATCATCATAAAACGTATGCAGGATCTGGATGTAATCCGCTTCGCCCGCACCCACGTTGTCGAGATTAGATTCCATTTGCGCGGTGAATTTGACATTGACGATCTTGGGGAACCGCTCTTTGAGCAGTTTGGTGATCGCCTCGCCCAACTCGGTCGGCCGCAGAAGCTTTGCGCTGCGCTCGACATATCCGCGCTTGACAATGGTGGTAATAATGGTGGCGTAGGTACTCGGACGGCCGATGCCTTCCTCTTCCATCGCCTTAATCAGCGTTGCCTCCGTAAATCGGGCAGGCGGCTGCGTGAAGTGCTGGTTAGCGTTCAGTTCCTTGTTTTTCAGCGTGTCGCCCTCGGACAATTCGGGAATTTTACCCTCTTTTTCGTCATCTGATCCGTCGTCATACAGCGCGGTATAGCCGTCGAATTTGACCGAATATCCTGACGCGGTAAAAACGCAGTATTTGCCGGCAGCAGCATCCTCCGGCGTCGCACCGCGGATCTCCGCCTTGACTGTGTTCTGCAGACACTGCGCCATTTGGCTTGCCATGAAACGCTTCCAGATGATCGAATACAATTTGAACTGATCTGACGTCAGGCTGCCCTTGACCTGCTCCGGCGTCAGTGACGGAATCGTGGGGCGGATCGCCTCGTGTCCGTCCTGCGCTCCGGCGCGGGATTTAAAAATCCGGGGCTTGTCGGGGAGATATTTTTTGCCGTAAGTCTGCTCGATAAAAGCGTTTGCCTGTGCGCGCGCATCGTCGGAAATGCGCAGCGAGTCCGTTCTCATATAGGTAATCAAACCGGTTGCGCCCATTCCCTGAATATCCACGCCCTCGTACAATTCCTGTGCCGTACGCATCGTGCGCTGCGCCTGAAATCCGAGACGGTTGGACGCGGCCTGCTGGAGCGTGGATGTGTTGAACGGCGGTGCGGGAGATTTTTTACGTGTACCCTTTTTAACGCTTGCTACGGTGTACGCCGCGTTCTGCAGGCGCGCAAGATACGCATTGGCCTGCTGTGCATCGGTGATCTTGACCTTGCCGGTCTCATCGCCGGTAAAGGAAGCGTTGATGATCTTGCGCTGGGGGTTAAAAAACTTCGCATCCAGCGTCCAATACTCCTCCGGCACGAACGCGCGAATCTCTTCCTCCCGATCCACAATCAGCCGCACGGCCACACTTTGCACCCGTCCGGCGGACAGTCCGCGGCGAATCTTTTGCGACACAAAGGGGCTGAGCCGATATCCCACAAGCCGGTCAAGGATACGGCGCGCCTGCTGCGCGTCCACCAGATCCATATCCACCGCACGCGGATTTGCCATACCGGTCTGCACGCCGGATTTTGTAATTTCGTTGAACGTGACACGGTTGTTATCCTTCAGATCCAGCCCGAGGATCGTTGCCAAATGCCACGAAATCGCTTCTCCTTCGCGATCCGGGTCGGTCGCGAGAAAGACCTGGTCGCTGCTCTCCGCTTTTTGCTTGAGCTCCTTAACCAGTTTTTCTTTTCCTTTTATAATAGCATACTTGGGCGCAAAATCCTTTTTGACGTCTACGCTCAGCTTGGCGGCGGGAAGATCCCGCACATGCCCCATTGAAGACGTGACCTCGTAGCCGCTGCCCAAATACTTTTGTATGCTTTTTGCTTTGGCGGGTGACTCTACAATCACTAATTTTGCCATGTTCTGCTCCTATTCGTCCGTATTGTCAGCGAGGGTATATCGTTTGCCCTCGATCATTTTAATAAAACCACAAATTTCGAGTTCTGTCAATGCTGTAAATACACGATTTGGTTCGAAACCGGTTGCACGCACCAAATCGTCTATATACAGCGGATCGGCGCCGAAAAGATCGTAAACACGCCGGCTGTCCGGCCCGATCGAATCCGGCAGTTCCCGCGGAACAGG
>CAMOCU010000089.1 GCA_946610835.1 uncultured Clostridia bacterium
CCGGCGCATGTGGAAATGATGGGCCTGATCGGCGCGGGCAACAACCCGATGGTCGGTATGACGGTTTCCGTCGCGGTCTCCGTGGAAGAAGCGGCGACTGCCGGCAAATTCTGATTTTAAACGGATTCGATCCCCGTCGGCTTCCGGGTTTCCGGGCGCTGCCGGGGATCGTTGCTTCAAAAAACGCGGATGGAATCCGCGCTTTCTGCATTGTGTGACAAACAGGAGGGCTCAGTATGACAGATCCGCTCCAACGCGCTGAAAGCGCAAAGGCGCTGTTTCTGGAAGGATACAACTGTGCGCAGGCCGTGTTCTGTGCGTTTGAAGACGTAACCGGGCTGCCGCGGCAAACGGCCGCGCGGATCGCAAGCGGATTCGGCGGCGGGATCGGCCGCATGCGCGAGGTATGCGGCGCGGTGTCCGGCGCGGTGATGACGCTCGATATGGCGCTGGGGTACGACGACCCGCAAGCTGCCGCCGCAAAGGCCGCGCATTACCGGCTGATCCAGGAATTTGCCCGCCGTTTCCGCGAAGAAAACGGTTCGATCCTCTGCCGCGAACTGCTGGCAGGCGTGCAGACCACGCCGGGCAGCGATCCGCAGGCGCGCACGCCGGCGTATTACCGCAAGCGTCCGTGTCCCGAACTGGTCGCGCTCTCTGCGCAGATCACGCAGCAGATGCTCAACGAGCAGAACGCCTGACGAAAGGGGAACCGGCGCTATGATTCGCGTACTGTTTTTGTGCCACGGCAATATCTGCCGCTCGCCGATGGCGGAGTTTGTCATGCGCGCGCTGGTGGACAAGGCCGGGCTATCCGACCGGATTGCGGTGGCCTCCGCCGCTGTTTCGCGCGAGGAGATCGGGAACGACATGTATCCGCCTGCCCGGCGCAAGCTGCAGCAGATGGGTATTCCGTTTACCCGCCGTGCCGCGCGGCAGGTGACGGCGCAGGACATGCGTACCTACGACCATGTGCTGCTCATGGATGCGGAAAACCGCACGCTCTTGCGGCGGCTGGTCGGCGGCGCGGCGGACAAAGCGCGCGGACTGCTGCCCGACCGCGACATTGCCGACCCGTGGTACACCGGCGATTTTGACCGCACATGGGAGGATATTCTGGAGGGCTGCACCGCCCTGCTCGAAACGCTCCAAAAGGAATTGCTCTGAAAGGATAATACCGAAAGTATACGCCGCGTCCCGGCAAAAGGACGCGGCGTATCGTGTTTTTTCGGTCAGGTTGTTTCTTCCGCGCAATTCTCCGCGCACATGTAGTCACGGATGAATTGCTCGAGCATGGCGTCGTATGCGTCGGGGTCTGTGGGATAGCTTTCCGCGTGCGCCGCGCCGTCGACAAGCAGCAGCGCCTTGGGCGACGTGCACGCTTCGTAATTGCGAAGCGTCATTTCTGTCGGCACAAACGTGTCGTCATTGCCGTGAATAAAGAGGATCGGAACGCAGGCGTTCTGCACATGGTCGTGCGGCCGTACATCGTACAGGCTGAACCCGGACAGGATCCGGTTGAACGCATCCACACCGGCGATCAGCGCGCGCGAAGGGATGTGCGCGCCTTTCAGTACGCCCTCAAACTCTTCTGTTACGCTCGTGAACGCACAGTCCGAAACGATGAATTTTACCTGCGGCAGGATCGCCAAGTCATCGCTGAGCATCAGCACAGTCGCCGCGCCCATGGACACGCCGTGCAGCACGACCTGCGCTTTGCCTTCTGTGCGCGCGCGGATCTCCCCGAGCCACAGCAGCAAATCGGCGCTTTCCTTGCGGCCGAAGGTGATGCGGCTGCCCTCGCTTTCGCCGCTGGCGCGGTGATCGACCAGCAGCACATGGAATCCGTGGTCGTGATAAAATTTTGTCATGCGGCGGAACTCCCGCTGTCCGCGGCTGCGGTAACCGTGCGCGCACAGCGCCCAGCGGTCACTGTCCACAGCGGCCGGCAGATAGAATGCCTTGAGCGTCATGCCGTCCGCATTCTGCAGCGTCCACAGCTCCAGAGTCTGTGCGCGCAGCCATTCCTCCCGCGCATCGGGGGCGGAAGGCGCCGCGCCGGATTTCGCCTTGGATTTTTGGAATATTTTCTGCGGCAGCGTTGCGTTTCTGTGAAAGACCTCGTAGTGCAGCAGTGCGCAGACCCCCGAATACACGGCCGCGCCCGCGGCAGCCGCTTTGATCAGACGATGTTTTCCCATGTGCCGATACCTCCGTTTCCGTTTTTTTAGTTTTCCGCTATTATATCACAGGTTTCCGTTCCGTACAAGAGGATAAATCACCGAAAATCTGCTCCGATAATTCTGCATTGGAATCATTATATTTTCTTCACATCCATCCGAAATGGTTGACATTCGTGTTCAGCAGGATTTATAATCAAACTGTAATCTGCAGAAAGGAGTGCAAATGCGATGAAACATCAATCATTCCGAAGGAGTCTATCTGTCCTGCTGGCGCTTTGGATGACGGCGCAGCTTGCCGTTTGTGCGTTCGGCGCGCAGTCATCTGATCCCCAAACGATTGCAGGGCCGTTCTTTGCGGCTGTCAATACGGATCATCTTTCCGAAGAATCAGAACCGAAGACCTTTACAACAGATTCTGTGCAGCAGCCCGATGTGCTGCCGGCGCAGGAACAATTCGCCCGGGCAAGTGCATGGACGCAGGTTCCGGCGTGCGACGCACTCTGTAAACAGATCGAGCCGATGACGTATGCACAGGCGCTGGAAGCGCAGGAACAGCAGGAGGATACGGTTGAAGCGCAAAGCGCCGTGCGTCCGTATCGTGTGGGCGATGTCAAAAAGATTCCGGATCTGTACAACACGCTGACCCATCTGGGAAGCGCGGAGCATCCGCTTCTCTCCATAATCAAAGACAAGATCCGTCTGACCTGCCGCAGGGTCGGCACACGATGCACGGTTTGGGCAAGCGACGACTGCGAATGGACGGAGCAGCAGATTCAGGAGCTGGCGGATTACGTGGACGATGTGATCCCGAAGCTGGAGGATCTGTTCGGAACGGCCAGGATCGACACGGACAAGGACGGAAAGGTCGCGGTGCTGATCCATTCGATCGGCGATTCGGTTGCGGGCTATTTTAACCAGTTGGACATCATTGACCGCAGCGGAAAAATCGGCAATGTGCGCATAAAAGGATCCGGTATTTCGTGGCTGTTGGGTGCAGGGATCGACTGCCTGCATGTCAATAGTATCTCACCGATCGACCAGATCCGCACGATCTTTGTGCACGAGTACCAGCACTATATCCATGCCAGCTATTGTTACGACGGCAAAACCAACGCGGATTATCTGAATACGGATCCGACGTATTTGGATGAAGGTTTTTCTTTGGCGTCCCAGATGATGCTGGACATCACGCCGGAATATATGGATTTTCTGATCGGCGCATTCCGCGCGGCGGATCCGCAGCGGCATTCGCTCACGCAGTGGAAATCGGTCAACGGGAATTATGTGGACTCCGCAATCAGTTACGGTTTGTCTTTTGTCTTTTTCCAGTACATTCGCACGCGCTACGCGTCCCTGACGGGCGACACATCCGGGGAATTTGCGGGCAAGGGAATTTACAAGCGTGTGCTGCAGTCGCGCAACACGGAAAATCAGTACGATACGTTCGGCGTGATTGCCGATATTCTTTACCCGGCGGAAAAATATCCTGCCCTTGCGGACACGGACGCGCGAAGCCGGCAGCTGATCGAAGATTTCTGGCTGGCGGTCTATTGCAAGGAACGGGACGGAGAGCACGGATTTAACGGCGAAGCGTGGGCAAACCGGCTACGGATCAAAGCGCAGCAGGGAGTGGACAGCACACAGCAGATCTGTGCCGGAATGGCGAAGCTGTACGAACTTCCGCAGGGTGCTGAAAACGCCGTCGCCATCACGCAGGCGGACGAGGGTCTGCGCTTTGTCCCCATCGAAAAGTCATACACCGTGACCTTTGATCCGAACGGCGGTTTCGGCGGCGAACAAACGCGCTGTGTGACGACGCCGTTTTACACGCTCACAGGCAAGGAGTATGCCGATCTTTACCGCGAAGGGTACGTGTTTGAGGGGTGGTCGGATACGCCGGACGGCCGGGAAAACATACTGCGCACCGGCGACACATACAGCTTTTCGCAGGATGCGGCGCTGTACGCCGTCTGGAATACGGCACAGCGGATTGTCTGCGGCACGCGGTACCCTGCCCTTGCGGATGCGGATACGAAAGTGCAGTTCTGCCCGCAGGAGGACGGCGTGTATTTCATCGACGCCGACGCCGATTTTACAGGCGCGGCGTACAATCCGCAAGTCGGACTGCACCGCGATTTGGACGGCGCGCAGGACGGCTTCTATCTCAGGGCCGGCGTCGTTTACACGATCGACGTCCGCTTTTCGGCGCAGCCGGAACAGAACGGGACGTTCGGAATCGAAAAACGTGAAACGTATCACGAATTGCGGCTGATCGTTGATCTGGATGTGTTTCGTGATGCGCAGACGGGACAGTACGCGCCGTGGCAGACTATGCTTTACGGCACGGTCTATTCGCTGCCGGATTACGGAAACGAGCAGGGAAGCAAATGGGGCTATCGGTTCAACGGCTGGGCTGCGCGCGCGGGGGAAGAAACGCCGCAATACCTGCCGGGCGAGCGTGTAACGGTCAGCGGCGACACGACTCTGTATGCCGTCTGGTCGCCGTGGCAGGCGCTCAAGACGGATGAAATCTATGAACTGTATCACGACACGCTGGACGATATTCTGCTCACCTTTACGCCGCAGCAGACCGCATCGTACCAGTTCGGGATCGAAGGCGTTGATCCGAGTCTGCAGGTCTATGACGCGCAGGAAAATCTGCTGTTTGAATATCTGGACGCATCGCTTACCTACACGCTGTATGCGGGGCAGACGTATTACATCCGTGCGAACGGATTGGGCAATGTGAAGATCCGCGTGCGTTTCAAATCCGCGTCCACCACGCATTACCTGTATCTCGTCTGCGGCGATAAACTGCTCGACGTCCGCATGCCGGTCGACGGGGAATATGTGCTGCCGGCGTATACGCCGCTGAAATACGGCGGCAAAGCATTCATCGGCTGGAAAAATCTGCAAACCGAAGAAATGCTGTATCCGGGGGATACGGTGTACGTGAATGATCACGACGTTGTTTTGAACGTGGTGAACGAATCGGCAGATTGGGCGAACGCGAAAGTTGCGAACACGGCGCAGGCGATTTCCATGCTGCGCATTCTTGTGATACAATTCCTGCGCTATATTCCCGTTCTGCTGCGCGGAGCGATCCAGCGCATTTACTATTTTGGCCTGCGATATTGGCGCTGACCGCCCGCAAGCATGTGCGCCGCACCCCGATTGTACGGTGTTGCCTTAAGGAAGCGCTGATTAAATCGGGGTGTACGAGGGGACGAGAGATTTTTTCGG
>CAMOCU010000090.1 GCA_946610835.1 uncultured Clostridia bacterium
TCTTTGCGGCTTGCGTCAAAAATCCAATCGTTGAAAGAATCGACCATCTGTCCGGGCGCAACGCCTTCATACAGGCCGCCGTTGGTGTTGGAACCGGGATCATCGGAGTATTCATTGGCCAGTTCCGCAAACGCATCCTCTGTCTTTTCTTCGTCTGTATATGCGTTCCACTTGGCCCACGCTTCGTCCTTTTTGGTTTCCTTCTCGGCGATTTCTTCATCGCTGAGCGGCTCTCTTGTGTCGGTATCCTGTGTCGTAAAGAGAATGTGACGCACGTCAACCGTTTCCTGCTTGTAGGCTGCTTTGACAACATAAATTGCATAAACATTGTCGCCGGCGGTGGTCAGGAAAGCTTTTTTCGCACCGGCTTTGGCGGAGATTGCCCAGTTGGCCGCCTCTTCGGAAATGGCGTTGGTCAATGACTCTTTGGATGCGCCTGTCGCTCTTGTAGTGGAATCAACTGTGCTGTCGTCCACGTCGTCTTCTGTATCTGCGGTATCATCCGCGGCTTCGGCATCTTCTGTTGCATCGGCCGCTTCTTCTTTGGCGTCGTCGGCCTCTTCTTGTGCGTCAAGCGGCTCAGTGGAAGCATTTTCAACAGCCTGCTGTTTGGCAATGAGCGGTTTGGCAGCAGCAAAGAAAGAATCCACGTCTGTAACATCTGCGAGGAAAGCCTCGGCATCCTTCATGGCGTCTTCTTTTGCGGCCTTGACAACAGTTTCGCTTGCGTCATCTTCGGTTTCAACAGGGAAAGTGTAATAGCGGATATCAACGACATTGTAGGTGTCGGGATCTTTCTCATACTCTTTGTCAAGCGTTGCATCGTCATATTTGTCTTCAAAAGACTTCTGCTTGTCCTCTGTAAAGCGCTGAACAACCAGTTCTTTTTCCATCAGTTTGCGCAGCATGCTTTCGTTGACGCCCTTGCCGTAATTCGCTTTGAGATAAGCATTGAGCGACATGGAAACGGATGCGCCTTCGGAAGAGCTGTTGGAAGCGGCATTCTGACGCTGATTTTCGATGTTCTCGTCAATATCGGCTTTTTCGTCCTCGGTCAGCGTGTAGCCGTCTGCAATCGCGTTATCATACAGGGCGTAAAATTCCTGCATGTAGTTTTCGGTCTGCTTTTTCAGCTGTTCGTCCCAACGGATGGCGTTGCCGTCGTCGTCCTTATAGGGGCTGTCCTGATCTGCAGGAGCTTTGCTGTAATCAAAGCCGGTGTAGTTGTAACCGTTGTTCTGCTCTGCCTGCTGGGCATTGTTGACAAGTGTCTGGTACTGCATGTAGTACATGTAGCCGTACTCTGCCACATTGACCTTGTGACTGCCGACGGTGAAGGCTGTCTGGGCGCGGGAGATTACACCGGTCTGGTCAAGCACCACAAAGCAAAGTCCGCATACAATCGCGGCAACAATAACGATGCCGATGATGCGGCCGATCACTTTGCCGGCAGCGGGGTTGCGTCTGCTTCTTTTTGCGTTCTTTTTGGCGGCGCTGGAGATACGCTGCTTGCGCTCTTCTCTGTAAAGCTCCGCCTTACTCTTTTCGGTTTTTGCCACTTGAATCATCCTTTTCAGATTTAATTGAACCGGAAAAATCCAGTATAACGCTTCTATTTTATACTATTTTTTGCTTTTGTGCAAGCCTATTCTGCAAAAATTCAAAGAATGGTTAAAAAGTTTTTGAATGCATTGGGCATATTGCACAACAATGAAAGCTTTCGCTTGTGCACTATTTCCAAAGCGAGCGATCACGAAATGCCGTTTCAAACCAGACATCCGGCAAAGAAAAGGACATTCCGTCGAGATACTGCAGCATTCCGTTGTCTCTGTCAAAATCGAACGTAAGCGCTTTGGCGCATAAAAACTGTTTTTTATAGCCAAAGGATTTGTTCAGCGCGTTGGCACCGTATTTGCCGTCGCCGAGCAGCGGACAGCCGATGGAAGCCATGTGCGCGCGAATCTGATGCGTACGTCCGGTGAGCAGCTCGATTTCAACAAGACTCAAATCACGGTACGTTTCCAGCACTCGATAGCGCGTGCGGATTTCTTTACTTCCGGGAAATGCGCGCTTTCCGACAGAAACTTTGTTATTGTTCTCGTCTTTGACAAGATATCCCTCGAGCAGATCCTCTTTCTTGGGCGGCGTTCCATGGACGACACACAGATACAGTTTGTGCAGTTGACGAGTTTTGACGATCCCGTTCAGCAGCCGCAGCGCCTGCGCATTTTTGGCCGCCAGCACAATCCCGCTGGTGTTGCGGTCGATTCGATTGACAAGCGCGGGTGTAAATGATTGCTCGCAAGCCGGATCGTATTCGCCTTTTTCATACAGGTACCGCTGCACACGGCCGATCAGCGTATCGCCGTATTCTCCGGCGTCCGGGTGGCAAAGTAGACCGACCTTTTTGTTCAGCAGCAGCAAATTATCATCCTCGTACAGAACATCAAGCGTTTTCGCTGCGCGCAGAAAATCATACCGCGGCTTCGGCTTTTCAAAGAACTCATCGTTGATGTACAGCTCCAGCGTATCCCCGGCCTGCAGGCGATCTGAAATTTGCGCACGTTTGCCGTTGAGTTTGATGCGTTTGAGACGAATGTATTTGTACAACAGTGCCTGCGGCAGCGTCGGCAGACTTTTGGTCAGGAATTTATCCATACGCTGGCCGGCGTCGTTCGGGCGGACAGTCAGGATTTTCACGGGTGATTATCCTTTCCGCTGTTTGGCGAAGAATGCGTTATAGGATGCGGCCCACTTACGCACTGCGGAAGAGGAATACGTCTTGGGCAGCATGGCGCACAAAGCGCTTGCGGCGGCAACCTGCGAGGCAATGCGCACGATCTTGGTCAGCAGAATCTTGTCTGTGCTGAGCTTTTTCGCCCGATCGACCGTTTCGCGCATGGAGAGCTTGATCATGGACTGCAGGCTTGTAAAATCGGCGCTGAAGCTGATTTCCTTGGCGGTCACAATTCCGCGGGCAAACAGGAAATCCACCTCCGCAGGTTCCATGTGCAACATGGCTGTTTTTGCACAGCTGAGTGATGCAAATCCCGCGCCAAGCAGTTTAAAATATCCTGTCTGGTAAGGCCAGAGCGTTTCTGCTGTAAAGGCACATGCCTTGTCAGCAACGACCGTTTCGGAAAGAATATGGGAAGCTTTGAGTGCGTTCGCGATGCCGGAACCGAACAGCGGCACAGTCATATAAGCACTGTCGCCAAGTGCCGCATATCCGTCGGCGACCATTACGGCCAACGGCTGACGAACCGGAATTTTCGCGAATTGTCCGCCGCGGAGAATTTTTTCGCCGATATGCGGGTTCGTCTTTCGCAGATCCGCCAGTGCTGTCTGTACATCCTGTTCGGTGAGCGGCTGCGTGTGCACGATCAGGACGTCTGCATACTCCTGCTCCGTTGCGACCCAGGCAATTTCCTGGCGTCCGTGATGCAGCACGTACACTTCATAGTTATGTTCGGGAGTCCAGTCGCCCGTGCGTTCAAAAAATGCGCGGTAGACATAGGCCATCTCGCCTTCTGCGTAGCTGTTTTCAATTCCGCAGATTGCCGGCAGAGCAGTACGCAGCGGGCTGTCCGCACCGCAAGCGTCGATCACAAGGTCGGCGTAAATTTTTTCCTCGCCCGCGTACACGCCGCACACGCGGCTGCCGAGGAACAGCGGCGCTGTAACAGCGGTTTCAAAGCGGAACTGTACGCCGCAGCGCTTTGCGTGCGCGATCAGATGCGCGTATATATCCTTGCGTTCCATTTTGATTTCCAGTTCGTTTTCCGGGATCTGCTGGGTGAGCGCAACGCTTTGATCCGGCGAAAAGAAAGTCATGTTCTCTTTATAACTGTACAGGCTGCGGGAAGGGTATGGCACACCAGCGTCGATGAGCGATTTTGGCGCAAAAATATCTGTCCAGTCGTAACCGAGATCCGCCTCTTTTTTCTGTTCAACAACGGTGACGTCGAATCCCTTACGTGCAAGATCCGCCGCTGCGGCGAGTCCGCCGTGGCCTGCACCGGCCACAAGAATCGTTTTACCCATAAATGATCATCCTTTCTGATCCGATTTAGTTTTTTTATGCAGCAAACCCTGCCAGACTTCCGCAGGGATAAGCGTCAGAAGAATTGCGATAAACATAATTGCGCAGCCGAGCAGTTCCAGACCGCTGAGCGCCTGATGCAGCAGCAGCCAGCCGAACAGTGTGGAAAAAACGCTTTCCAGGCACAGCAGCATGGAGGCGAGCACAGGTTCGGCGTATTTCTGCCCGACGAGTTGGAGCGTAAACGCACCCGCGGAGGAAAGAATGCCGACATATAACAGCTCTGGCGCGCTTTGCAGGATGGCATCCCACTTTGGCTGCTCAAACAGCACCATACACATCAGCGACAATGCGCCGGCTACGGCAAACTGGATGCAGGACATGGCGATCACATTGACCTTTGGCGCGTACAGGTCGGAAATCAGAATCTGCATCGCAAAGAAAACGGAGCAGGAAAGCGACAGCAGCTCGCCTCTGCCGAAGGAAAGCAGATCGCCTGACTGTACACAGATCAGGAATATTCCGCCCATTGCCAAAAACACGCTGAACCAAACAAGGGGCGGAACTTTTTGGCGAAAAAGAATCGTACCGAGAATCGGGACAAGGATCATGTACAACGCAGTAAGAAAACCGACCTTGCCTGCCGGAGTGTCCGTAAAAGCAAACTGCTGCAAATTGATGCCTGCAAACAGACACAGCCCGCACAGCACGCCGCCTTTCCAAAGCGCGGATTTGGAAGCTTTTGCTTGTTCCGGCGTTGGTTTCGGCTTTTTGGAGAGCTTTTCGGCGAGGATAGACGCAGGCAAAAGAACAAGCACGGCCAGCACCATGCGTACGCCTGTAAAAGTAAATCCTTGTATTTTGCCCATACCCGTCGTTTGTGCGACGAAAGATAGTCCCCAGATCAAGGCCGCCAGAAAGCAGGGGATTGCGCCTTTGAGTTGTTTTTGCATTGCTAAGAAACCGCCTTATTATAAAATCATTAGAGTCAGCGCCCCCGCTTTTTCGGCGATGGGTGCGCCTTGCCGCGGCCGGGGGAGGATGGTGTTCCGGGTCGCGCTTTTCCGGCGGCATGCGCATTGCGCTTTTTGCCGTCTCTGCGGGAAACAGCGTTATTCGGCCGGACAAGACATTTTTCAGCCGTACCGATCAGATCACGCCGGTTTGCACGGATCAGCGCCTCGCGCACGAGCTCCGCATTTTGCGGGCGGCTCCATTGCAGAAGCGCGCGCTGCAGCTGCTTTTCGTGCGGGTCGGTGACCACATAGACGCTCTTGCCTGTGAGCGGATTGATGCCCGTGTAGTACATCACGGTCGACGCCGTACCCGGTGTGGGGTAAAAATCCTGTACCTGT
>CAMOCU010000091.1 GCA_946610835.1 uncultured Clostridia bacterium
TGACGGAAAAAGATCCATTCCTTCGTGCGCATCGGATTTAATCAGTGCTTCCCTACATGTTCTCTTCAAGGCATACTTGCAATCTGTTCCGTTAACCGTCGGTTTCTTCAACGCTTTCAACTTCATAGCGATTGCGCCGGCATTCATCCGCAGAAAGATGAATGCCGGCGCTTTTTGTCGGATACCCTGTTGTGAATCAAACCGCACAGGCAAAGACCTGTATGCAGTATCAGCGAATCTCCTGCTCGAGCGAATGGAACACTTCTGCGTCAAAAAATTCCGCAAGCGTGATGTCGAGTCCGTCACAGATTTTTTTGACGGTAGAAATCGTCACACTCTGGTTGCGCAGACTGATGATGTTGTGCAGCGTCGATTGCGTGATTCCGCAGGACGTGGCGAGCTTGTTGACCGTAATCTGCTTCTGTGCGCACAAATCTAAAATACGCGTACGAATTGCCTGATTCAACATAACCGCCACCTCCCCCCTATTTGTATTTTACCGAAATCATCTGCGAATAGTTACCTCTTTTGCGTTGACAATAAGAAAGATTTATGATATTATGATTTGGAAGTTTTAATCTACAAATTATAGATTTTTTGATTTTGTTGCATTGGCGGTCAACGCTTTTTCAAAAAAGTCCGTCGGGTTGCTGACCCGGCGGGCTTTTGCTGTGAGCACGCATTCTTGTTTTCGATTTTTGGATTTTTATTCTGCACATTTCTTGACATTCTGCGCTGTATACAGTAAAATAGATGGGTGAAATTATTTGTATCGGAGGAATACATATGGGCTATACCCTCGGGCAAAAGCTGATCAAAAGCCACTTGGTGAGCGGCGATATGACGCCGGGCAGCGAAGTCGCGCTGCGCATTGACCAAACGCTCACGCAGGACGCGACCGGCACCATGGCGTATCTCGAATTTGAAGCCATGGGTGTGCCGCGTGTCAAGACGGAGCTTTCTGTGGCCTACATTGACCATAACACTCTGCAGACCGGCTTTGAAAATGCGGACGATCATCGCTTCATCGCCTCCTGCGCCAAAAAACATGGACTGAAATTTTCCCGTCCCGGCAACGGCATCTGCCACCAGGTACATCTGGAACGCTTTGGCGTGCCGGGCAAAACTCTGATCGGTTCCGACAGTCATACCCCCACCGGCGGCGGTATCGGCATGCTCGCCATGGGCGCGGGCGGTCTGGATGTAGCCGTAGCCATGGGCGGCGGCGCATACTACATCACCATGCCGGAAATCATTCTTGTGCGCCTGAGCGGCAAGCTGCGTCCCTATGTCGCAGCCAAGGACATCATCCTCGAGGTGCTGCGCATTCTGTCCGTCAAGGGCGGCGTGGGCAAGATTATCGAATACGGCGGCGACGGTGTGCGCAGTCTGTCCGTCCCCGAACGTGCTACCATCACCAACATGGGCGCGGAACTGGGTGCAACGACGTCTATCTTCCCTTCCGACGACGTGACCCGCGCGTTCCTGAAAGCACAGGGCAGAGAGAACGACTGGGTCGAACTGCAGCCGGATGCGGACGCGCAGTACAGCCGCGTGATCGACATCGACCTCAACGCACTCGAGCCGCTGGCAGCCATGCCGCACATGCCCGACAACGTCAAAAAAATTGCCGACATCGGCCCGATCCACATCGACCAGGTATGTATCGGCTCGTGCACCAACTCCTCGCTGTACGATATGCTGAAAGTGGCAAAAATTCTGCGCGGCAAAAAAGTCGCGCCCAATGTCAGTCTTGCTATCGCGCCTGGCTCCATGCAGGTGCTGAACATGCTCGCGCTCAACGGGGCGCTGTCCGATATGATCTCTGCCGGTGCGCGGATCTTGGAAGCCGCCTGCGGCCCGTGCATTGGTATGGGACAATCGCCCAATTCCAAAGGCGTGTCCCTGCGCACATTCAACCGCAACTTTGAAGGCCGCAGCGGCACAGCGGATGCAGGCATTTATCTCGTCAGCCCGGAAACGGCAGCCGTATCCGCCATCGCAGGCGTGCTGACTGACCCAACGACATGCGAAACCGATCTGACGGTCGACATGCCGGAGTCTTTCCTGATCAACGACAATCTGATCGAACTGCCCGTTCCCGCAGAAGAAATGGACAGTGTGGAAATTCAGTATGGCCCCAACATCAAGCCCTTCCCCGTAACACAGCCGCTTGCCGCCTCCATCGAAGCCAAGGCCGTGCTGAAGGTGGGCGACAACATTACAACCGATCACATTATGCCCGCCGGCGCAAAGATCCTTCCCTATCGCTCCAACATCCCCTATCTCAGCCAGTTCTGCTTCCGCCAGTGCGATCCCGACTTCGCGGAAAACTGCAAAAAAGAAGGGCAGGCCATTGTTGTCGGCGGCGCGAATTACGGTCAGGGCAGCTCCCGCGAACATGCCGCGCTGGTACCGCTGTATTTGGGCGTCAAGGCGGTCATTGTCAAGTCCTTCGCCCGCATTCATCAGGCGAATCTTGTAAACGCCGGAATTCTGCCGATCACATTTGACGATCCCACGGATTACGACAAAATCTCCCAGGGTGATATGCTCTGCCTTGAGGGGATTCGGGAAAAACTGCTTTCCGGCAGCGCGGTCACCCTGCAAAACCGCACCACGGGCGAAAGCTATCCCGTAACCTGCAACGTTTCTGACCGGCAGCGGGACATTCTTCTTGCCGGCGGTCTGCTGAATTACACAAAGGAAAACGCATAAAGAAAGGAGCTGCGCAACATGACAGAAACACAGGTTCAGGCAGCAGTAGAAAAATTTGAGGCGCTCATTCGCGAACAGAATGAACATGCAGAACGCATCGCCGGGCAAGGCGACTTTGTGGACTATTCCACGCTCAGCCCCATCGTGATCGGCGTATGCGGCGGCGACGGCATCGGCCCGATCATCACCAAAGAATCCGCTCGCGTACTGGAATATATGCTCGCCGACGAAGTCCGGGCAGGCAAGGTTGTCTTTAAAGTGATCGACGGTCTGACGATCGAAAACCGCGTGGCTGCCGGCAAAGCGATCCCTGATGACGTTCTCGAAGAACTGAAAAGCTGCCATGTGATTTTGAAAGGCCCCACAACCACGCCGCAGGCCGGCGATCCGTGGCCGAATATCGAAAGCGCGAACGTGGCCATGCGCAAGGCGCTCGACCTGTTCTGCAACCTGCGCCCCGTCAAAGTGCCGGAGGAAGGCATTGACTGGACATTTTTCCGCGAGAACACCGAGGGCGCCTACGCTGTCGGCTCGAAAGGCGTCAACGTGACCGACGATCTGGCCATGGATTTCGTCGTCACCACAACCGAGGGCACGCGCCGTATTGCAAAACTTGCGTATGATTACGCGCGCAGAAACGGCAAAGAGCGCGTCTCCATCGTGACCAAGGCAAACGTCATCAAAACCACCGACGGCAAGTTCCTGCGTCTGTGCAAGGAAGTCGGTGCGGACTACCCGGAGATCATCACGGACGAGTGGTATATCGACATCATGACCGCCAAACTCATTGACCAGAAACGCCGCAGAGATTTTAAAGTCATTGTTCTGCCGAACCTGTACGGCGACATCATCACGGACGAGGCGGCGGAATTTCAAGGCGGCGTCGGCACTGCCGGCAGCGCCAACATCGGCAAAAAATACGCCATGTTTGAAGCCATCCACGGCTCTGCGCCGCGCATGATCCGCGAGGGCAGAGGGCAGTACGCCGATCCTTGCTCGATGCTGCGCGCCTCCGTCATGCTTCTTTCCCACATCGGGTACCAGAAACAGGCGGATCTGCTCGAAAACGCGCTGGACATCTGCATGTTCAAAGAAAAGAAGCTGCAGATCACCGGCCGCGACACGGGCTGCACCTGCGCAGAATTCGGCGATTACGTCATGCAAACGGTCAAAGGGCTGTGCGAATAATCCATTCGTTCAAACAATAAAACAATACAGAAAAGAGGAAGGCAATTCATGGACCTGCAAAAAGTCATTGCCCAAAAAGACTGGGCAGCCAAGTACATGATCAAGGAAATCACGTATATCTGCAAAAATCTCGGCAAGCGCAATCCCGGCTCTGAAGGCGAGCTGAAAGGATGCGAGCACATGGCGCGCGTCCTGCGCAAGGACTGCGGCTGCGAAAAAGTGAATATCGAATCCTTTTCTGAGCACCCCGGCGCGTTTTACGGCTGGCGTTATGTTACGCTGTCGCTTGCTCTGGCCGCCATTGTTCTTTATTTCTTCAAACCGGTCGTCTCTATTGTCCTGTTTGCTCTGGGCCTGCTGGTTGCGCTGCTGGAGTTTGGCTTTTACATCAAAGCTGTGGACTGGATGTTCCCCAAAAAGACCGGTCACTCCGTGTATGCCGTCAAAAAATGCAAAGGCGAAGTGAAACGCCGCATTATTTTTAACGGACACCCGGACGCTGCATGGGAATGGCCGGTGAACTATAAGTTTGGCGGCGCAATCTTTGAGACACACGCGCTCATCTGTGCAGCCGGCGTGATTTACTATCTTGTATTGAGTATCATCCATCTTTCCCGCAACGGGTTCACTGCTCCCGCGCCTTCCTCTGTGTTGGGCATTCTCGGCTTCTGCGGTATGATTTTTGTCCCGTTCCTGATCGGATTATATTTCATGAACAACAGTTTCCGCGTTGTCGACGGTGCAAACGACAACCTGACGGGCTGCTACATGGGCATTGCGATCCTGAAAGCTCTGCGCGATCAAGGCATTGATCTGGAGAATACCGAAATCGGCGTGCTGCTGACCGGTTCCGAAGAAGCAGGTCTGCGCGGCGCGAAAGCGTTCTGCAAGAACCATCCCGGGATCTTTGACGATGTTCCTACATTCATCTATGCCTACGACACGATTCACGACCCGAAGCACCTGCTTGTCAACTACCGCGATCTCAACGGCACGGTCAAATCCGACAAGGACGCCGCAGATTTGTTTATGGAAGCGGCAAACGAGCTGAAGCTGCCCTGCCGCAAGGGTATGGTCCCGCCCATGGGCGGCGCAACCGACGCAGCCGCTTTCGCACAGGGCGGCATGCGCGCCGCAGGTATCACGGGTCTGAATCACAAACTCGAGAACTATTATCACACCCGCCGCGATACATACGACAACATGAATTCCGAAGGCATCGCAAACTGCTTTGCCATTTCTGTCAAAGCGCTGGAAATGTTCGACAACGGCGCCAAACAGTAATTTCTCTAATAACAACTCAACTGCCGCAGACCATTCCGGTTTGCGGCAGTTATTTTTACATTTATTGTATTCTTCGGTTATTTCCTTGCTTTCTTTTCTTCGATCATACGGTGCTTTTCGTCCCACAGTTTTTGGGAAAGATCCACATAATAATTGTGCGGATTTTCAAAGCGCAGCACCTCATCTCACAGCGTGTCGA
>CAMOCU010000092.1 GCA_946610835.1 uncultured Clostridia bacterium
GGTTTTAGTGGCTGCGGCAGGAAACAGCGGAATCGATTTTTCGTACGATTTTCCGGCCGCATTTGATGAAGTGATCTCTGTCGGCTCCGTCAATGAGATTGGCTTTCGCTCGTCCTTTTCTAATTATGGCGACGAGCTTGACGTTTGCGCGCCGGGGGAGCGAATTCTGTCCAGCGTACCCGGCGGCGGATTTGAAAAGTACAGCGGGACTTCTATGGCAGCGCCGCTTGCCGCGGCCTGTGCCGCGCTGTTGCTTGCCGAGGATCCCGGGCGCACGCGCGAGCAGGTACGCGAACAGTTGGCGGCGCATGTCTGCGACAGAGGCCTGCCGGGCAAAGATCCGTTTTATGGCGCGGGAATTGTGCATCTCGGTGCGGATAAAGTGCTTCAGAGCCTGCAGTTTACCGGACATTGTATCCAGTCGTTCCCATACTCCGGAATTGGGCTGCAGATCCGGGCGGAGCCGGTCAATGCGCGGGATGCGTCGTATACGCTGGAAGTTTCTGACCCATCCGTTGTAGAAGCAGCATCCAGAGAAAACTTTACTGCACTGAATGCGGGGACGGCGGAATTGACAGTGTGTTCTGCCGACGGCCGTTTTGCGGACAAGTGCATAGTTGAAGTGATGGATAGCGGCGCCGGAATACGAAAAGTGTTTTCGATGATAACGAATAATTTTGATATTAGACCGGAAATGTCCGGTTTGATCGAATTGCGCAGCGACGGCACAGCGTGGGTTTTGGGAAAACCATCGGTTTTAACAAATCCCAATCATTTTGGTTACTATGCCATGAATACCAGACTTTCCTGGTTTCCGCTCTGCGTCGAAGGCAGAAAACCGATTACCGGGATCGAGAACATCTGGTTGAACGGTTCCTCGACCTTTTACACAGACAAAGACGGAACACTTCGTTTTTTTGGCAACTTGGATGATGTGAAAAAAGCGTTGAATGCGCCGATCCTTTTGCCGGACGGATCCGCGCTGACAGGTGTTGTGGACGTTGCGGGATTTTATGCATTGTGTGCGGATGGAACGGTCTGGAGAATAAGCAGTTCGCATGCCGAACCGGTTACTATGGCCGACGGTACGCCGTTGAGCGGGATCCGCACGATCCACGAATGCACGGCAATCCGCAAGAACGGCGAGGCATTTGGACTTTCTAAATGCCTCGCGACGCCGGTGAATTATGGGGAACTCGATCTCGCGGACGTTGTGGATGTGGTCGTCGTGCCGGGTATATCTGTTTCGGAAACAAATACGCCCGTGTACATCCTTCTGCGCGATGGTACGCTGTGGGTATACGGAAAGAACGACAATTATAATCGACTCGGGATTGTGGGCACACAACAAACAGATCAGCCCATGCAGGTGCTGCGCCAGCTGCGCAGCCCGCTGACCGGCGTCAAGCAGATCCGCCTCAACGGCGGAATGTTCGCCTTGTGCAGCGACGGTACAGTCTGGACATGGGGCGGCAAACCCGGGGCTATGCGATTCGGTTACGGCAAAGGATACGGCGAAACGTATCTTTATCCCCAGCGCATGCGCGTCAGCGAGCAAAACATGCTGACCGGCGTGACCGAACTGCTGCCGGGGTACGGCGACCGGATGCTGGTATTGCGCCGGGACGGCTCGGTCTGGTGGACGGGAAAAGGACAGATGATCAGCTGCGACAATAATCACTATTCGGCAAAATATGAGCTGCTCGACTATGCTGCGCCGGCAGTTGTTTCCGGCAAGGCACTGGTGCTGGAGCCGGATGCGGAATACGTTCCGCCTGTGGTTTATAACCCGGTGGCGGAGCTGACGATCGCTTCGGATTATGCAACCCTCCGGACAGAAGAAACGTTTGACTTGCAGGCGCAGACATTCCCGGCGAACGCCGACAATAACGAGGTATGGTTCTGCACCGACAATCCCCGTGCGGCGGTCGTTTCCGATGATGGCGTGATCACGGCAGTCAATCCCGGCCGGGCAAATGTGTATGCTGTTGCGAACGGGACAAAGGTGTTCCGACTTGCGTGCGCTGTGACAGTTCTCGAACGTTCGGCGCAGATTCCCGGCGATGTGGACGGAGACGGCGTTCTCACGCTGCGCGATGTGGCGCTGATTCGGCGCTTTCTTGCAGGCGGATGGCAGATCGAGATCGACCTGCAAGCAGCAGACGCGAATGCAGATGGCGTCGTCAATCTGAAGGATGTTGCTTATCTGCTGCGTATGCTTGCCGGCTGGCAGCCGGAGACTTCCTGACGGCTTTCCTTTTTCTTTACGCAAACGCCGACCGCTCTCCCATTTCGGGAGCAGACGGTCGGCGTTTGCGCTTGCACTTTCTATTGACTTTATTTGCCCGGCAGGATATAATAAGGGCAATCCAATAACAGATACAGGAGGGTTCTTTTTATGTATACTTTTCCGATTGGTGTAATCATCGACAGCTTCCGTACCGACATTCCGACAGCTGTGGGCAAAGCCGCCGCTGTGGGCGCGCAGGGCATTCAGGTTTATGCCACGCGCGGCGAGATGGCGCCGGAAAATCTGGTTGGACACAAGCGCAGGGAATTCCTCGATCTTGTCAAAAGCAACGGTCTTGTAATCTCTGCACTTTGCGGCGATCTGGGCGGCGGCGGATTCATGTGGGCGGACAGAAACGCCGAAAAAATCGAGCGTTCCAAACGTATCATCGACCTTGCCAAAGAGCTGGAAACGGATGTTGTGACAACACACATCGGCGTTGTGCCGGAGGATCCGCAGGTCGATCGGTTCAAAATCATGCAGGAAGCTTGCTTTGAACTTGCCCGCTACGCGGACAGCGTGGGCGCGCATTTTGCTGTTGAGACCGGCCCTGAAACATCTGCAGTGCTCAAACAGTTTCTTGACTCTCTCGGTTCCACGGGCGTGGGCGTCAATCTCGACCCTGCCAATCTGGTAATGGTGACCGGCGACGACCCCGCGCAGGCAGTGTATAATTTGCGCGATTATATTGTCCATACGCATGCCAAGGACGGCAAACAGATTTTTTACAAAAGCCCGGAGATCGTGTACGGTCTGCGCAGCGACGACCTTGTAACCGAAGGCGATTCGTTCATTGAGGTGCCGCTGGGCGAAGGGTCGGTGCCGTGGGATGCATATCTTGCCGCGTTGGAGGACATTGGGTTCAAGGGCTTTTTGACCATCGAGCGCGAGGTAGGCGACGATCCCGAAGCGGACATTCGCAAAGCAGTTTCCTTCCTGCGCGAAAAAATCGGCTGAGAGGTACGGTATGAAAACTTGTGTCAGCTCCTACAGCTTCAGCGCCTACATGCGTCAAAGCGGCAAAACCCAGCTTGATCTGATCGAAAAGGCCAAGGAAATGGGCTTTGATGCAATAGAATTCACGGATCTTTGTCCGCCCGAAGGAATGACGCAGCTGGAATACGCCGCCATGCTTCGCGAGCGCGCGGAGTGTGTCGGGCTGCCAATCGCCAATTACACCATCGGCGCCGATCTGCTCGGGCGCGATACGCAAGCCGAAGTCGAGCGCCTGTGCGCACAGGCGGATGTTGCTGCGGCGCTCGGCGCAAAGGGAATGCGGCATGACGCGGCCGGCGGCTGGGCGGAGCAGGAGCAAAAATACAGCACGTTTGACAACGCCTTGCCGAAGATTGCCGACGGATGCCGTCGCGTGAGCGCATATGCAGCCGAAAAGGGGATCGTCACCATGGTCGAGAACCACGGCTGGTTCTGTCAGGAGAGTATGCGCGTTGAAAAGCTGGTCGGTGCGGTTTGTTATCCGAATTTCGGTCTGCTGGTGGATATGGGAAATTTCCTTTGCGCGGATGAAAGTCCCATGCAGGCCGTTGCCCGTTTGGCGGCATTTGCCCGCCATGTGCACGTCAAGGATTTTCATATCAAGAGCGGCAGTGAGCCGAATCCCGGCCGTGCGTTTTTCGGCACCCGCGGCGGGAATTACCTGCGCGGCGCAATTGTCGGCCATGGCAATGTGCCTGTTCTGCAGTGCCTGCGAATTCTGCATGCACATGGGTACGACGGTTATGTCAGCATCGAGTTCGAGGGCATAGAGGACAATCTTTCCGCGCTGTCCATCGGGTTGGAAAATTTAAAGAACTATATCGAAATGATCTGAAGAGGATAATAGTATGTTTACGATAGGGTGTCACTTGTCCGCGTCCAAAGGCTACCTCGCCATGGCGAAGCAGGCGGTGGATCTGGGCGGCAACACGTTCCAGTTTTTTACGCGCAATCCGCGCGGCGGAATGGCAAAAGCAATTGATCCGGCAGACATTTCCGCGTTCCATGCCTTTTGTGAAGCGCACGGAATCCGCACGATTCTTGCGCATGCGCCGTATACGCTCAACGCCTGCGCGGCGGATGCGCGGGTGATGGATTTTTGCCTGCGCACAATGGCGGATGATCTGCAGCGTATGGAGTATACGCCCGGCCAGTTGTACAATTTCCATCCCGGCAGCCACGTGCAGCAGGGGGTCGAGACAGGGATCGAAAAGATCTCCGCTACGCTCAATCAGGTGTTGTTTGCAGACATGACAACGACTGTGCTTCTGGAAACCATGGCGGGCAAAGGCTCTGAAGTCGGCGGTACATTTGAACAGCTGCGTGAAATCATCGACCGCACAACGCTGTCTGACAAGCTCGGTGTGTGTCTGGACACCTGCCATGTGCATGACGGCGGTTATGACATCGTGCACGATCTGGACGGTGTGCTGACACAGTTCGACCGTGTGATCGGCCTGTCCCGGCTCAAGGCGATTCATCTCAACGACAGCAAAAATCCCTGCGGTGCACGCAAGGATCGGCACGAAAAAATCGGCGAGGGACACATCGGGCTGCAGGCGCTCACGCGCGTGATCAATCATCCGGCGCTGCGCGACCTTCCGTTCTTCCTTGAAACCCCGAACGAATTGCCCGGTTACGCGGCAGAGATCGCACTATTGCGCGCGCAGCGAACGGACGACTGAAAAACTGCATACAATTCCGCGGCCGCAGCAAAAAAGCTGCGGCCGCATTGCAATTTATTGCTTTTTGTCCTTGCCATCTTCCGGCAGATCCGCCGTGTTTGTGCGGCTTTTTCTTCGTTTGTGACGCAGCAGCGCCAGCGCGGCCACGCCAACAACTGCCGCAGCGGCAACGCAGATCGGCAGCCAAAACCAGGATCCTGCCGTATAATCCGACATTGGCGCCGCTGCATCCAACAGAATTGTCCTGACACTTGAAAACA
Organism: uncultured Clostridia bacterium; assembly: GCA_946610835.1. Lineage (GTDB taxonomy): Bacteria > Bacillota > Clostridia > Oscillospirales > Acutalibacteraceae > UBA1425. The sequence continues at coordinate 5,232 of CAMOCU010000092.1, forward strand.
TAAAATCCCCCCCGCTGCAAGTATACCATACTTTTACAAAAATGCAAAGAGATTTTAAGGCAATACCGCACAATTGGGGTGTGCGGATTGCGAAGTAAGGGAAGCGCTGATTAAATCGGGGTGTGCGAGGGGACGAGAGATTTTTTCGGC
>CAMOCU010000093.1 GCA_946610835.1 uncultured Clostridia bacterium
GATTTCGGGCATAAAATAATCGTTCGGTTACATTGTATCAAAATAACCGAACGATTATGTGAAAGCACTCCATCTTTGATAGAGCAACGATAGGGGTGCAACTTGTATTGTATCCGATTCAACAGACAAATACCATTATAAAACAGGGAAGAACTCATTTGCCGACAAACGCGCTGTATCGAGTCCGCACGCTTTGGCGACTGCAGCTGCCTCGAACGCCCAGTAACCGTAGTACGTGTCGTGTTTGCTGTCGCATGTCCCGTGCCATGCGCTGTCGTCAAACAGATCGTACCACTTTGACAAATACCCGAGCACGGCTTCTTTCTTTTCGCTTCTGGTCTGTGCGTGAATGGCGGGCGCCAGATTGCCGTATGCCGGAACAATGAATTCTCCCGTCCACTCTGCTTTTCCCGATACAGCAAATGTGTAAATACCGTGCAGCAAAGCATCTGAAAACTGATCGGCAAACGCTTCGTGCAGCTTTTCGGCGGCGCCTTTAACAAGCCCGATCTGATGTACATCGCCATGAGCCGCCCGTGAAACATGCTCGTGATCTTAGAAACGAAGGCGGCGGGAAAATACAGGAAGCAGAATCTTTGATGGCGAATGTGTTTGCAGAATAACCAAAATGCTGTCAGTTTGTTTTGTCATGCATCTACATGTCCGGACGCATTATCTCTCGCATTTTGGAAACGAATCGGCAGCGTCTGCACAGCGGACACTGCATCAGCTTCTGATCCTTCGGCAGAATCGCGTCGCCGAAGATTTCTGTAAATGTTTTTCCGCAGCGCTGACAGGAGAATTCTTTTGACCATCTACGCATGTTGCTTCTCCTGTCTGTTTTCGGATTTCTGGATGACAATATATTTTAAATCACCGGAAACCGTGATAGTTTCATAGTCTTTGTGCGTGTGCGAGAATTCCCGGAACGCGTCGCCGAAATACTGCTCCGCCGCGTGACGCAGTGTGCGCACGCCGAACGTACCGACCTTGTCCGCAGTCGCGTTGATGAAATCCTGCAAAATATCCGTGCCTAATTCCGTGATGTACAGCAAATGGGCTTTTGCCGCAACGTCACGGATGCTTTTTGCGGCAATGTCCTTGATGATGTCGCCGGACAGCGGCTCAAATCGGATGACCGCGTGCATCCTGCCCAGCACTTCCGGCAGAAAGCGTCCGGTTTCGAGGATGGCTTTTTTCTTCTGTTCCGTGTCCTCGCTGATTGTTTGTCCGATCGGTCTATTCTGTTCGTCCGATTTCTTCTGTTCCTCATACGCAACTTCACAGAAGCCGAGCGGCTTCTTTTCTTTTTTTGCGGGATTGATGTTGCTCGTGAAAAACACGATCGAGCGGGACAAGTCATAAAACGTGTCGCCGTTCTCCAGCGTTTTTCCGTTCGTGTCCTGCCGCCCTGTTTCGAGCGCCTGCATGATGACCTGCGTCGCGTTCGGCGCGGCTTTCTCGATTTCCTCAAACACGAACACCGTATTTTTGTTTCTCTCCAGACAGGCAAATACGCCCGGTTCCGTAAAGCCGACGTATCCGGGCGCAGCGCCGATGAGTCTGGAAATGTCGGCATGATCCTGAAACTGCGTGCAGTCGATCGGCTTGTATTGCAGGTATTCGTCGCCTGTCTGCCGATTGACAGCCTGTACGAGCGCTTCGACCGCGGCGGATTTGCCCACGCCGGTGGGGCCGTACAGAAACACGGACAGCGGACGGCTTTTGCCCTTGGTGCCGAGAAAATTGCAGACAAGGTGCGCGATCTCCTCTGTCGCCGTTTCCTGCCCGAGCACCTCTTGGCCGAGATCGGCGGTTAAGCGTTCTTTGTCCAGACAGAGATAATTCTTTCTGCAGTCCGGCACGGTCAGCTTGTCTCTGCCATAGCGCATGACAGGCGGTTCCGGAACAGAATTTGTCTGACCGATTGTGTCGGTATGCGTCATTTCGCTTTGTGTTTCCTGCACGGAAAACTTATGCAAAAAGCGTTCCAGCGCATCATAGGAACCGAACTCGATGCTGCCGTCCTGCATCCATTGCCGGATTGCGCGATCTCTGCCGCGGTATCCCGTGCCGTCCGATTCGATCCGCAATTCGATGTCATTTGCGCCGTAATACACGAATTCGATATTGGCAAAACCGCCGCCGCAGTTGTCGGGCATCCGCACGTCGTCAAAAATCAACTTGCCCGTGCAGGTTTCCAATTCCTCCCGAAGTTCGGTCGTATCGGCACACATTTCAGACCATTTAAACATTGACTTCCACCCTTTTTTCTGCGCAGATCGTACAATCCGCTTCTTTTTCCTGTCCGATCGCCACGGTCGCGGTCGGATACGTCAGATCCGTTTCCGTCTTTTCCGTTGCATACAGCGGTGCAAACGCCGGTGCGGATACTTCGCCTTCAAACGACGTCATGATATAGTTCCGGTCGGCATACTTTTCAAGCGAACAATAATACTTCGTTTTCTCCTCGCCGTTGCACAGAATCTTCAGCGCAAAATCCGCCTTGACGGCATTGAGATGATCGGTGATGTACGGCGGCGTTCCGGCAGATTGCCCTTTTTCCCCGGCTTCTCCCGCAAGCACTTTTTTGTAGCGCGTCAAGAGCATACAGCCGGGGCACGCTTCGGTCAGTCCCGGCACCCAGAACAGCACTTCGTGTCCCGTGCCGCCCGCAAAAATCTGCGCCGCAAGGTACGGAATGCCGAACCGCATGGCGAGTTTCGCGCATCGGTCCTGCGCGTAAAAATCGTCGGTGCATCCGCACAGCAGCACATCCTGCGGCGCGTCGTTTTGGATGTCCGTCAGAAACGCAAACGCCTCATCGGAGAGCGTATCGTCCACAAAGCGTTTGACGGCAATCACCTCGGCGTCCGGATGGATTTGCAGAATGCGTTCCCGCAGAACGTCCGTCTTGTATTTCCCGATGTCGCCGCGGTACGCCCCCTGCGTAGCGATGTTTGTTTTTTCAAAGCGGTCGCCGTCGAAGAGCACAAACCGCCCTACACCGCACCGTGCCAGCGTTTCCAGAAAGTGGATGCTGCCGCCACAGCCGACGCAAATAACCTTTTTGCGAAACAAAATATCGTACGGCAGCACACTCTGCAGACGCGCAAAAATCTCCGCAGCACTTTGGGTCGGTTCATGCACAGGATGGGCAGCAGCAGACCGATCAACAGCAAAGCCGTATTCTTCAAGCACCACCCTTTTGCGAAAGGAATAGGGATGGATTGTGATGTTCCCGTCCGGCACGTCGGACACCTGCACGATCGGGGTAAACAGTTCTTCATCCACATCTATGGTATCAATAATGTGCTCCGCGATCTGTCGGTCGCCGTAGGACGGCGCCGTACAGCCTGTCGGGTGCGAATGAATGACGCCGATTAGCCGAATGTCGTGATCGTTCCAGTCGTGGATCACTTCGTTGAGCGCGGGCGCGTCCATCGTATACGTCACGCCCGTGCGCTGCGCTGTATGGTCGAAATAATAGTGGTCGATGTGTATGCCGTCGGACGAGCCGAGAATACCGCCCTGTTCCGGATAATGGCAGCCGATCGTCCGGCAGATTTCGTCGTAGACCGCGTCGGTCATGATCCATTGTCTTTTTTCATCCTGCATGTCAGATAATCCCTCTTTCCGCCAGTTTCTTCTGTATCTCCGGAAACTCTCCGCCATAGCGGATATAATAAAATGTGATCTCGCACCACGCGGCGGCAATCGCCATCATCTTGTCGAGGCTGTACACATTTTCCGTCCAGCAAATGTAGTCCAGTTCACCTTCGCCGTCATAGTGGTCGGCAATACGGGCGCATTGGCGCGCATGTTTTTCGTCATAGTCGACCAAACGGTGCTGTTCCGAAAAATGATCCGCTCTCTTTTTGTAATCAATATCGGTCATAATATACGCGCGCCAGCCGGACAGTCCCATGTGCATGAACACAAACTCAACGTCGTGTTTTTTGTCCTTGGTCAGATAGTATTTATGTACGCATTTCATACGGTTCCTTTCGGCCTGGCGCGGTTCCTCGTAAATCGGCAGTTCCGCTTCCGGAATATAGTTGCCGTCATTGTCATAGTCGTCCTCATCCATCCATCGCAAAAAAGCATCCACTAAGTTTCCGAACAATCCGATCATAATTGCCTTCCTTTCTCTTTCCGACGAATCACGTGCCGGTCAAAGAAGCATCTCCGACCGGCACGCCTGCCGGACATCAGTGCCACGTTCCGCCGTCCAGATCACCCTGACGACCGCCGTAGCAAACAAGTTTGCTGTCGAGCATATGCGCACCTCCTTTTTCAAGTGTCACAAACAGTATAACCGGGATAATGGACAGGAAATGACCATCATCCCGGTTATACTCATTTGTGTTGAAAAAATATCTGCAGTTCCGTCAAAGCCAACGGATGCGTTATCGTAGGTTCTGCACCTTGTCCCCCTGCGCGCCGAGCCACATCAGTATGCCGTCGCCGTAGGATTCGGCGGTTATGGTGTATACGCCGTCGGTCTCGGCGATTACCTTCGCCGTGGGCACTTTATCGAGCATCGCCTCGAGCACGCCGGTGTATTCAAACGTCACCCTGCGCAGCGGCCCTGTGTACATGAACTGGATGCGTTTGCGGAATTCGCCGTCCTTGAACTGCTTTGCGTATGGCACCACAAACTTTTCGCCGGTGGGCTTGATCTCCGACATCCGGTCGATCCGGAAAACAATCGGATAGTCCGTCCGATCTTCGCCGTCAAACGCCAGGCAGTAGAAATAGAACTCCGAGAACAGGATGCTCACCGGCTTCATCCTTCTGCGGCTCTTTTTTCCGTCCTGACGGACGTAATCGAAACAAATCATTTCATGCCGGAAAATGTGCTGCGACAGCTCCCAGATCGGCGCAAGCAGCGGTTGACCGTGCTGCAACGGAACATAATTAAATACCTCGTTGCGGATCATCTCCTGCGCTACTTTTTTGTCCTCGGGCGCAATCTGCATAATCAGCTTTTCGATGATCTGCAAAAGCTCCTCTTTACAAAACGCGCGGCTTTCCAGCAATATTTTGCACAGCGCAAGCGCTTCTTCGTTCGTCATCCATTCCCGCTCATACCGAACAAGGGAGTAGCAGTTTTCACGCTTGCTGTACCGGATCGCGACGTCTTGTTCAAAGCTGTGCGCTTCCGACAGATAAGCGCGCAGATCGTCGAGATCCCGCTGAATGGTTTTGGGCGAAACTTCATATTCATTTGCCAGCTGATCCTTGCCGAGCTTTTCGCCACGGTTCAGCCGCTCATAAATGTGCAGCATGCGAAAACTATTGTTGTTGCTGAATTCCATTTTTCTCTCTCAATCTGTATATTTGACGTTTTCATTT
>CAMOCU010000094.1 GCA_946610835.1 uncultured Clostridia bacterium
CCGCACATCCCGAGACCGCCGAGCATCTTGGCCTCGTCCCGAACACCGATTTGGCGCAATTCGATACGCGTACGGAATACAGAAGCCAAATCTTTTACAAGCTCGCGGAAATCGACACGTCCGTCTGCGGTGAAGTAAAACAGGATCTTTCCGCCGTCAAATGTGTACTCCACTTCCACAAGCTTCATTTCCAACTTGTGTTTTTCAATTTTATCCAGACAGACATTGAACGCGTGGATTTCTTTTTTCTTGTTGGCCTCCAGCGTTTTAAGGTCTTCGGGCGTTGCTTTGCGGATCACACTTTTCAACGGATGGACGATCTCCTCATCAGGGACTTCCTTATTCGCAATTGCAATTTCTCCGCATTCCACACCGCGCGCCGTTTCGACGATCACGCGTTCGTTTTCCTCAAATTGAATATCCTTGGGATCAAAATAATACACCTTTCCGACCTCTTTGAATCGGACGCCGATGATCATTGCCATAAGCTAATTCCTTTCATTTTGCCCGGCACAAAGACGAGCGCTGAAATATGTCATTAAAAGGTTATTGTTAATATTATTCTGCAAATCATCCATAGTATCCATACAGATGTTTTGAATTTGCAGCAACTGCGCCGCCGGCATAAGACTGCTCAATTCAGCCGCAGCGCCGGAAGCGTCCTTGCGCGTATACCGGCCAATCAGCGCCTGCGCACACAACGTATGCATGCATGCACAACACAACGAGAACAATGTTTTATCGCCTTCAAAAGCGGATGTTTGTTTCAATACATCCACTTCTTTTTGCGCAGCAACGGCCAGAAGTATTTTTTCGGCAATTTCCTGCGCAGCGGCAAGTTTTTCCGGATCGCCCTGCAGCCCGTCCGCAGGCAGCGTATAAACACTCACACGCGAAAGAATGGTCTGCAGCATCTGCTCATGCCCCGCACAGGTCAGAATAAAGCGTACATAGCGCGGCGGCTCTTCCAATATTTTCAGCAATGCGTTTTGTGCGGCCGCGGCCATCCCCTGCGCATTGTGCAAAATAAAAACTTTTTGCGCCGCTTCATTCGGAAGAACGTTTGCGCTTTGCCGCACCTCGCGTACGGTATCCACTTTAAAGCTCCCCGGCGTAGAAGTACCGGAATACACGATAATATCCGGGTGCGACTGCGCAAGCGCCTTGACACAATCGGGGCATGTACCGCACGGCTTGTGCTCTCCTGTGCAAACAAGCGCCTGCGCTGTTTGCCGGGCAACATCCAAGCGGGACTCCTCCCGGCCGCCGTCGATCAGAATCGCATGTGAAAGCTTTCCGTTTTCCAGATCCGCCCGGATCAAAGCAAATACGTCTGACATATCAAAGCTTTATAAACTGATCGACATTCAGCACAAAAATCGTTGCGCCGCCAACGTTGACTTCCACCGGAACAGAAACAAAAAAGTCCGCATTAAAGGAAGGCGTAGTCTGTACAATCTGTTTTCTTTTTTTGCTGAATTTTCCGATCAGTTCGATCAGGCTGTCCACTTTTTCATCCTCAACACCGATCAGCAGCGTGCTGTTACCGGCACGCAAAAAACCGCCGGAAGTCGAAAGTTTTGTTGCGCTGTACCCTTCGCGTGTAATCTCGCTGAGCACTGTCGGGCAATCATCATTGTTCACAATCGCAATCAGTAGTTTCATGGGAACCTCCCTGTCGGTCAAAAATGGATAAATTTCGTTCAATCACTTTTGCGCCGCGCCATCCGTACGCACGGCCGGTCAAATCATCACCGTGTTCGGCGCGCAATTTTATGTCCTGAAGAAAAAGGTCGATTTCCGTTTTTTCCGCCCCGATATTATGCGGACACGCCTTTTGACAAATATCGCAGCCCCAGGCACAGCCGGTTTTTCGGATCATCTCCTCCTGCTCGGCGGTCAGGCGCTGTTTTTGCTGCGTGATGGCAGAAAGACAAAGCGATGCGTCAAAACCGTCCGGCCGCAGCGCCCCTGTGGGACATGCGCGGATACACCGATCGCATCCATCACAAAGAGTGATTTCGTGTTCCGCCGCAGGCAGGGACAGCGTGGTAATAATTTCGCCGATAAAAACCCAGGAACCGTATCGTTCCGTCAGCAGCAAATTGTTTCTGCCGCGCGTACCAAGTCCCGCGCGCACGGCCGCCAGCACCTCCGGAAGCGGAGAATTTCCGCAAAACGCCACAAACTGCTCCTGCGGAAAAGCGTTGGACATTTCCTGCGCTGCCTGCCGCAAAACATCACGCATCAAATCGTTATAATCCGGAACCACAGCATATCGGGAGATGTTGGATTCCGTATATGCTTCCTCGCCAAGATAGTACGGAAACAGCGAAACCAGAATGCTCTGTGCGTTTTGCGGAATACGAGCCGCCGCACGGCAAGGCAGAATATGCGCCGCGAAAGGTTCAAATGCGCAAATTCCCCATAGCGGCGAAACGGAATTCATAATTGTTTGAATCATCTGTGTGTTCATCCGGATATACTCATTGCCAGCGCAATCATCGCAGGCATGGTTACAATAGAAACAAGGCTGACAGCGCTGACCGTCTGTGCGGCCAAACCGGTATCCTTGTCATATTTTGCGGCAAACATAACGGTATTGTTGGCTGAAGGCGCACTGGCGGAAAGAATCAGTGCGGAAAGAAGCGTTCCGCGAAGGCCGAATGCGTAGTAAATCCCGAGCATGCACAGCGGCAGAACGATCAGCTTGCACAATCCGACCAACAAAATTTTCTTTTGACGGAGCATGGTTTTAAAATTGGCATTGGCAAGATATGTGCCGAAGATCAACATCGCCAATGGTGTGTTCATGGACGCGAGATAATCCAGCGGTTTGGACGCAAGTTCGGGCAAATGCACGCGCATAAAGTACAGCGGCAAGCCGACAATAACGGCAACAACGCCGGGATTGAGCAAAATCATCTTCCAAGCAAAGCGTTTCTTTTGCTCGGTTCCTGCTGTCATCAGATAGACCCCGTAAGTAAAAGAGCAGATTTGAAACGAAACAATGACGGCAGAGCAGTAAAACACGCCCTCCTGCCCGAGAACAGCGCTTGCAAGAGGCAGCGCCATATACCCGCAATTGCCGAAAACAGCGCCGTAATGAAACACGGCATTTTCTGCCGGGTCTCCCTTTCGGAACATCGGTGTGGACACCAGCGCGGCCACAAAATGCATCAGCATACCGCAGCCGACCGCGGCAAATAAACTGCGTGTGTTTTCCGGCGTGTTGTCCATGGAAAGGAAAGACTGCACAATTACACAGAACGCGATAATGTAAAACAGAAGATCGGTGCAGGCCTTGGCTGTTTTTTCGGTAAACAATTTCGTTTTGTCGCAAACAGCGCCGACTGCAACCAGAATATATAGGATAATGACCTGTTTGGTCACGATCCACATATTGGACAAGAACATAGCAGATTACTCCATCATACCATCGTTTCTGCGCGTTTCCATGCGGAAAATCCGGGAGCGATCCACCAATGCGTAAATTACAAATACAGCCATTGTCAGATCGACAATCTCAATGGAGGAGTCTGCGGCAATCACTGCGCCCTTACCAAGAACCAGCACAACAACACGCGGAACGAAGCAAAGCAAGCAGAAAAGGGCGGCAGGCAAACCATACGCAAACAGTTTCCATTCCAGACCCTTGCCGTTCACTTTAGCCGTAACTTGTGCATAGGCCATGAAGAACATCAGCAGGAACACGATCATCATCAGCTCCAAAAACAGTTCGGAGACGTTCATGAAGCTGATTTTGCGCATAAAGCGGTGCAAAATGCGGAACACTGCCCAAAACACCGGCATGATTGCCAGGATTTTGTATTCCGAAGGATCTTTGCCGGTCATCAGTGCGATCCCGAGCATGATGAAGAAAATCGCGGAAACCACCGCAAAGAAAGCTTCCAGCGCCATTGCAAGTCCGCCGGACTTGGAAAGATAGTTCAGCAGTGTTGATTCCATATAGGAGTTGGTATATGTATAATAGATGTCGGAAAAAGCGCGGTAACGCAGGATTGCATTGACAATAAGTCCCGCAGCGTTTGCAAAGGAAATCGCGCCGCCGACAATCTTGCGCTCCCCGCTGTCCTCAATTTTCCCTAAACCTTTTCGATACAACAGAGCAAAAACGATCGGCAAGATGGTACCCAGTGCAATCACAGCGTAAAAAATCGGAATGGTAAAATGATCGGAATGAATCCAGAAACCCGTTTCTGCCTCGACATTGGTCATCAGTTGGTATACGCGAAGCGGCAGCGAAATAATGGCCGAAGCAATAAAGACTACAAAAAGTGTAAAAGGATTGACGGTTTCGTATTTTTGCGTATTCATATGATTGACTCCTTTCCGCGGTTCAAACACGTTCTTCGGTCGGTATATATTCGGAATTTGTAATGTACCCTTCCGCACGATCGTCAAGCGGATAGTACTTACGCGGGATTGTGACGCTCTTGTAAGCGGGACGAATGATGCGGCCGCCGGTCAACAGCTCCTCCATGCGGTGCGCCGACCATCCGGCCACACGCGCTACACAGAAAAGGGGCGTAAACAAATCCTCGGGGATATGCAGCATATCGTAGATCAAACCGGAATACAAGTCCACATTGGCGCATACTCTCTTTTTGGAACCCTTAACCTTTTCAAAAACTTCCGGCGTCAAACGCTCAACAGCTTCGATCAGGTTGTACTGCTGCAAATAACCGTTTTTCTCCGCATAAGCTTTTGCCTGCTGCTTGAGGATACAGGCGCGCGGATCGGAAAGCGTATAGACCGCGTGTCCCATACCGTAAATCAATCCGGATCTGTCTCCCGCTTCTTTGCGGATCAGTTTGGCAAGATAATCGGCCACTTGGTCGTCGTCGGACGGATCCTCTACTTCGGTCGCGATATAGTGCAGCATCTCCCGTACTTTCAAATTGGCGCCGCCGTGCCGCGAACCTTTCAGCGCGCCGATGCCCGCGGCGATGGCCGCGTATGTATCGGTCAGACTGGATGTCAGCACACGCGTGGCAAAAGCGGAGTTGTTGCCGCCGCCGTGTTCGGCATGCAAAATCAGAGCCAAATCAAGCAGTTTTGCTTCTTCATCGGTAAATTCCTTGTGGGATCGAATGGTTCGCAATACGGTTTCCGCCGTTTTAAATTCCGGCTTGACAGGATGGATATACATACTCTTGTGATAAAAATGCCTGCGCTTGACCTGATACGCATACGCCATGATCATCGGCATTTGGGCAATCAGCTGAATGGACTGGCGCAGAACATTTTCGATGGATATGTTGTCCGGATCCGCATCGTAGGAATACAGCGAAAGTACCGAACGGGCAAGCTTGTTCATCACATT